>NZ_BAAFHD010000010.1:150920-189646 GCF_054665095.1 Acidisoma sp. C75 | reverse complement strand
GTCGCCCCCCGTGCGGGGGCGTGGATCGAAACTTTGACCTGCTTGATACCTGGGCACTGACGCCGGAGTCGCCCCCCGTGCGGGGGCGTGGATCGAAACCTCGAATACCCGCGCCAGTGCGTGCTGATCGGCAGTCGCCCCCCGTGCGGGGGCGTGGATCGAAACGGCCAGCAGCGCGCCGATGGTGTCGGCGGTAATCGTCGCCCCCTATGCGGCAACGTCCGTGACGGCGCCATCAAGTGCTGAGATCTGGCAGCGTTTCCTTAGCCAGGCAGCGCTGGAGAAAGGAAACGAAAGCAGGGTCGCTCGCATGCGCCACATTGAGGCGGAGCGCAGGCGGCCCGGCTTCGCGGTTGGGGCGAAAGACGCAGCCGGGGGCGAGAAAAATGCCTTCGGCTGCTGCATCCCGGCAGAGTGCCACTTCGTCTGTTTCCGCTGGAAGCTCCGCCCAGAGGTAGAAGCCGCCATAGCTCGTCTGAGGGAAGACGAGCGGCGCGGCGGCGAGATTGCGTAAGGCTTCCGAGGTTGCATCGGCAACCCGCTGGCGCAGCCGCCGCAGATGCCGCAGATAATGGCCGCCGACGATGAGATCGTAGACGAGACGTTCAGCATAATCAGAGGTCGCGACCGTCGTCACGAGTTTGATATCGGCGAGCGCCATCGCCGTTTCCCGATCAGCCGCCACATAGCCCACACGCAGCGAGGCCGAGAGCGTCTTCGCGAAAGTGCCGACGTAAATCACCCGCCGCAGCTGATCGAGTGCCGCGAGGCGCGGTAGCAGCGGCGGCAGGATATCGGCGAAGGCATCATCCTCCACGATATGGAAGTCGTGACTTTCCGCGGCGCGCAGCAGGCTATGGGCAGCGTGGAGGCCGATCGAGCCGCCGGTTGGGTTATGTGCGAGGGATTGCGTGAAGAACAGACGCGGCCGATGCTCGGAGAGTTTTGCCTCGAGATCGGCGAGATCGGGCCCGTCCGGTCCGCGCCGGATGCCGACAATCTGCACCTTGGCGAGGCTGAGCTTGCCGAACAGTGGGTAATAGCCTGGATCGTCGACGAAGACCGTGTCTCCCGCATCGCAGAAGCGGCGGATGATGAGATCGAGGGCATGGTTCGCGCCATGGGTGAGTAGGAGCTGATCGGGCCCGACGCGGATGGAGCGCTCCTCCAGCATCAGGCTGATCCGCTCGCGCAGCGGCAGGTGGCCCCAGGAGCTGCCATAGCCGAATTCCACATCGCCGGCGCGGCCGGACCGCAGGGCACGCAGATGCGCGCCGAGCTCGGACTTTTCCATCCAGGATGCCGGCGGCCGGCCATCGCCCGGTCGCACCGCATAATGCTGATCGAGCTGCTCGCGCAACAGGGAGACGAGATCGATCGCCTGGGACAGATGCGGCGCCTGCCAGCGGGGGGACTGCCGCTGCCGGGGGCGCGCAAAATAGCCGGCGCCCCGCCGTGCCTCGAGATGGCCCGAGGCCACCAGACGATCATAGACCTCGGCCATTGTGTTCTTGGAGACGCCATGCATGTCCGCGGCCTCGCGAATGGAGGGCAGCCGCTCGCCGGGCTTGGGCTCTCCGGCTTCCAGCATGCGCGCAAGCATTGTCACTAAACGCTGCGTGCGGCTTGCGCCTTGGCGCGCGGTCTGTATCGCCATTGTGCTCCCCTCTCGCCTCGGACAGGCCCGGCGGAACCGCCAAGCGAGGGTTCTGGGCGGGGCACCGAAAGCCGTCCATGATCAGCGCCGCTGCAAACGCCAGCCGCCATCTCGCAATTGCACAAGATTGTCCCAGGCACAATACTGGGACAAGCACGCGTCGAAATGCCTGAATTGTCTCTTGAGCAACCCGGTCCAATTTGGTGCCTTCTGTGCAATCAGCCGAAGATAACGGCGAGCCAGGGAGGATCGGCGAGCAGATCCGCGGCCGCGTGCCCGCGCATCGCTCTCCCCTTCGCCTGATCCGTCTTCGGCCAAGCCCCTGGCTTGGGGCGGCGTTTCGGCTTCAGGAGAGGTTTGCATGTCAATGTCCGTCAATTCCCGCATCAGCGGCTTTCACAAGATGTCTCCCGCCGAGCGGCTCGTAACCCTGGAGCGCGCAGCGGGGCTTGATGCGGCAACCGTCGCGCAGCTGGCGAAACCAGGAAGCCTCGACCTGCACACGGCGGATCATATGATCGAGAACGTCATCTCCTCGATCAGCATTCCCGTCGGTATCGCCACCAATGTGAAGGTGGACGGGCGCGATGTGCTGGTGCCGATGGCGACCGAGGAATCCTCCGTCGTTGCCGCCGTCTGCAACTCTGCCCGGCAATGCTACGATGCGGGCGGCTTCACGACCTCGATGTCCGGCACACTGATGATCGCGCAGATCCAACTCGTGCGGATCAGCGATCCGCAGGCCGCGCGGGTTCGCATCCTGGAGAAGAAGGCGGAGATCGGCGAGATCTGCGATGGCTGCGATCCGATGCTGCTGCGCCTCGGCGGCGGCTTCCGCGATCTGGAAGTGCGCGTGATCCAGGCGGAAGGCGGCCCGATGGTGATCACGCATCTCATCATCGACACGCGCGATGCGATGGGCGCCAATACGGTGAATACCATGGCCGAGCGCGTGGCACCGTCGATCGAAGCCTGGACGGGCGGCAAGGTCTATCTTCGCATCCTCTCGAACCTCGCCGATCGGCGCTTGGCGCGTGCGCGGGCAAGCTGGCCTCTGGATGCAATCGGCGGGGCGGAGGTTCGGGACGGCATGATCGCCGCCTACCGCTTCGCCGCCGCCGATCCCTATCGCGCGGCGACCCATAACAAGGGCATCATGAACGGTGTCACGGCGATTGTGCTGGCTACCGGCAATGACACGCGCGCGGTGGAAGCCGGGGCGCATTCCTACGCCGCCCGCTCGGGCCGCTACACCAGCCTCAGCACCTATGAGATCGGCGCCGATGGTTCGCTCGTCGGCACGCTCGAAATGCCCATGCCGGTCGGGCTCGTGGGCGGCGCCACCAAGGTGCATCCCTCAGCCCGGGCTGCACTCAAGATCATGGGTGTTACCTCCGCAACCGAGCTTGCGCGCATCATTGTCGCGGTCGGCCTCGCGCAGAATTTCGGTGCGCTGAAGGCGCTGGCGACTGTCGGCATCCAGCAGGGGCACATGGCGCTGCATGCGAACAATATCGCGATCGCGGTTGGCGCAACGGGGGACGAGGTGCAGCGCCTTGCCAAAATCCTCGTCGAGAAGCGGCAGGTGCGGCAGGATGTGGCCGTCGCGGAACTCGCCCGCCTGCGCGACGAGCGCTGAGGCCGTGGGCTTGCCTGCCACTGTACGCATCGTCGAGGTCGGTCCGCGCGATGGGCTTCAGAACGAGGCGCGCGCGCTGCCGGCCGAGACCCGCCTCGCCCTCATCGCGGCGCTCGGCCGCGCCGGCTTGCGCACCATTGAGGCCGGCAGCTTCGTCTCCCCGCGCTGGGTGCCGCAGATGGCGGGAACCGATGCGGTGCTCAGCCGCCTCGATCTGGCGGGCCCCATCGCCTATCCGGTGCTGGTGCCCAATCGCCAGGGCTATGCGGCGGCGCGGGCAGCGGGTGCCCGCGCGGTCGCGATCTTCGCCGCCGCCTCCGAAAGCTTCAGCCAGCGCAATATCAATTGCTCGATAGCCGAGAGCCTCGAGCGGTTTCGCCCCATAGCGGAAGCGGCAGCGGCCGATGGCGTGCGTCTGCGCGGCTATGTCTCCTGCGTCCTCGGCTGTCCCTATGAGGGCAGGGTACCTGTGGCCCAGGTCATCGCCGTCGCACGCGCTCTCTTTGCGCTCGGCTGCTCCGAAATCTCGCTCGGCGATACGATCGGGGTGGGAACGCCGCTTGCTGCTCGCAGCATGCTGCGAGCAGTCGCGGGCGAGATCCCGTTGGAGGCGCTTGCGCTTCATTGCCACGATACCTACGGCATGGCGCTCGCCAATATCTTCGCCTGCCTCGAGGACGGTCTCTCCGTGGTGGATGCCGCCATCGGCGGGCTTGGCGGATGCCCCTATGCGGCGGGCGCAAGCGGCAATGTCGCGACCGAAGATCTCGTCACAATGCTGGACGGTATGGGGATCGAGACAGGGGTTCGTCGCGATGCGCTGCTTGTGGCGGCACGCATCGCGGCCGAGGCGCTGGGGCATCCTCCGCGCTCCAAATTCGCCGCCGCACGAGGAACAATGCCATGACAACTGATCTGCACTTCGGCGGACCTGCCTCCGTGCCGCCGGCCGAGCGCCTGTTGCCGACGCAGCTTGCTGAACCCTGGCTGAAAGTCTCTGATGAGGGCTTGCAGCTCGAAGGGCCCTGCTTCGATCGTGCCGGCAACCTCTTCTTCGTCGAGGTTTTCGGCGGGCGCATTTTCCGCGTCGGTGAAGATCGGCGGGTGACGACAATTCTGGAGAAGAATAGGCTCGGCTCGGCCGGCCTCGCGATCCATGCCGATGGGCGCATCTTCGTGGCTAGCCTTGGGGATTTTAGAACGGGATCGGTTGTCGCCATCCGGCCGGACGGCAGCGGCATGGAGACAATCCTGCCCGAGGCGGCTGGCTACCTGCCGGATGATCTCGTCTTCGATGCCGCGGGTGGCTTCTATTTCACCGATTTCCGCGGCACCTCCACCGAGCCGCTGGGCGGCGCGCTCTATGTCTCGCCCGATTTTCGCACCGTCTCCCCCGTGCTGCCGCATCTGGCCGTCGCCAACGGCATCGCACTCAGCCCGGATGGCCGCGAGCTTTGGGTGACGGAGTTCAGCCGCGGCCTGCTGCATCGCGTGGAATTGGCAGACGCCACCACCATTGCGCCCTTCGGCACGGCGATCACGCATCGCTTCTCGGGCCCGGCGCCGGATTCCATGCGCGCCGATGCCGCCGGCAATCTCTATGTCGCGATCTACGGCCAGGGGCGTGTGCTGATCTTCAGCCCGCTCGGCATGCCGATCGGCCAGGTGCTGCTGCCGGGGCGTGAGCGGGGGCACAACCTGCGCTCGACCAGCATGGCGATCCGCCCCGGCACGGACGAGCTGCTGATCGTCACGAATGACTGGCAGGGCGGCGAGGGCTCCACGATCTTTCGTGCTCGCGCCTTCGCGGAAGCCCTGCCGCTCTATTCCCATAAATGACCGGCCGGCGGCGCAGATGAACAACCAACAAAAACTGGAGGAGATGATGAGCGAGCATAGCGATGTCGTTGCCGCACGCGCGCGCTTTGAGCCGCGCGGCGCGATGGAGGCAAGCCTCGCCCCCGGCGCCCAGGCTGGCTTTCTCGGCTTTTTCGGCCTCGCGGGCGTGCCGCGCCGCGCCTGGCTCGTCACGCTGCTTTCCTTAGGTGGCTGGCTGCTCGTCAATGCCGATGGGAGCCTGTTCAACTTCACCTATCCGCTGATCCAGAAGGATCTCGGCCTCAGTAATGGCGATATCGCGCTGACCTATACGCTCCTCTACGCGGTCGGCGCGATTTCGACCTTCGTCGCCGGGCCGATGATGGACCGCATCGGCCGCAAGCCGATCTATCAGGCCTGTCTTTTCGCAGCAGCGCTCGGCTCCGTCGTGACAGCCGCGGCGCCGGGCTTCGCCGTGCTCCTGCTCGGCCGCGCGGTCACGCAGGTCGGCGCGGCGACGGAATGGATGTCGGGGCAGGTGATGGTGGCGGAAGAAGCGCCCGCCGCAGTGCGCGGGCGCCTGATCGGGCTCGCCCAGATCGGCTATCCGCTCGGCTTCTTCCTCGGCGCGCTGATGTCGCTCCTCATCGTCGATCGCTGGGGCTGGCGCGTATTGTTCGTCTTCGGCCTGCTGCCGGTCATCATGATGATCTGGGCGCGGCGCGGCGTCGAAGATACCCGGCGCTTCCAGGAAGAGGTTTCGGTCGAGCGGCAGCACGCCGAACTGCGCGGCAGCCGGATCAGCCAGCTTTTCGAGCCGGATCTGAGACGATCCGCAATCTGTGTCTCCATCTGGCACTTCGTCTATGCCTTCGGCGCCGCCGGCATCATCAGCTATCTGCCGACGGTGTACAAGCATTTCGGCATCTCGCTCGACGGAACCTTCACCTCCTCGGCGATCGCGACCGCGATCGCTGCCATCGGCTATGTGCTCGCGGCGTTCCTCGGTGAGCGCTTCGGGCGGCGCGAGATTTCTGCGGTGTTCCTCATCATCGGAGCTGGGGCGGGGGCACTGCTCGCCTTTGCCGCGACGAGTTGGGCTTTGCTGACGATCTTCTATGCCGGCTTCTACTTCTTCACGATCGGCCACATCACCTCCGCTGTCGGCTTCGCGTCCGAAGTGTTCCCGACGCGCGTGCGCGGCACCGGCGCCAATCTCGTCGCCGGCTCCGAATGGCTCGGCTTCATGGTCGCGGCGATGACCGGCCCTTGGCTGCTCGCCCATGCCGGCTATTCGGTGACGCTGATGATGTGGTGCGTCGCCGCTCCGATCATCGGGGCAATCTGCGCCCTCAGCATGAAGCATGTGCCGCCGCGGCGCATCCTGGAGGAGATCCAGCGCTAGCCGGCGTCGGGCCCGGGCAGGCCGGCGGTCAGTTGTCGGCGACCGCGCCTGCTTAACATCCCGTCCAAGATCAATCGCCTCTGGAAAAACTGTTTCTCGCCACAGCTTTACCGGAGCCGCAACGCCATCGAGCGCATGTTTAACCGGCTCCAGGATTTCCGACGGGTCGCCACACGCTCCGACCGTCTCGCCACAAATTTCGACGCCGCTGTCTGCATCGCAGCGCTCGTCAGCTACTGGTTATGAGTCCCAACCCCAAGGTGAGCTCTGCGTGTCACCGGGTGATGATCATACAGCCGCTCATTCCGGCACAAGCCTGAATCTGGGCAGCTTTTCTGGCCCTCACTCGGCCGATCCCATCCTCGACGCTCGCGCGCTCTTCATGAAATTACGTGGGGCCAAAGCAGGCTCGACTGCTGCGAAGACCGGGAGCGAGGAGGATGCGAAACTGTTGAGCTGTTTACGGCGCCGGACGTGGCGGAGCGGCCGCAACCTCGCCGACACATAGCGGGCCTCTTTGGCCTTTCAGGCCATAGGCGGGCGCCAGAATCTATTCCAGAAGCGGACATTCAGCGCCACCGCCAAGGTCTAACCACCCTCGGCGGCTTTGGTCGCTTGGGCTGCAAGCTTCAGCGCATGGTTTCGGACGTCCGGTGGCCAGGCGCTCATGCGGTTGTAAAATCCGTCGGTGTCACCGGAGAAGAGTGAGCGGGTCACCTCCTCGAACCCGGGCAGGTCGCCCGCGAGAGCCGAGAGGAAGCGGTAAGTGGCCTCGCGCGCGGCTCTGATCTCCGTCTTCGCCCCGTCTGTCCGCCGGGCTTCGTCGACTAGGCGCCGCAAGGCCTGCGAAGCACCGCCCGGCTGAGACGCCAGCCATTCCCACTGCCGCGGAAGCAGCGTCACCTCGCGTGCAACAACGCCCAGCCTGGGCCGGCCGGGCGTCCGCGCGGGACTATCCGTGCCGCCAGCGATGCGGGCACCGGCCGCAAGACTTCCTGCCTGCTCCTGTATCGCAAGTCTGGCCTTGATGTCCGCTTCAGTCCCGCGCAGGTCGAAATCAATGACAGCGCCCGATCCGTCGTCGAAGGTCAGGATCGGCTCGCCTGCCCCAGCCGCCAGAGCCGCCCTGACCGCAAGAGCGACCGTGATGAGAGAGCCGCTCGCGAGCTTCCGCGCACCCACGAACGCCGTGCAAGTTCGCGCTGAAACCTCTGGCATATCCTCTCCTTTAGAACCCATAGGCACAACGACCTCAGGTGAAGTGTTTTACCCGGGTAATATTGCATGCGGCAATCCGGTGGGGTAGAGCTCGCTTCGGGTTGATGAGGGCAAGTCATGGACATCGAGGACAAAAAGGCAGCCGTCCGGGCGTATAAGGAGCGAAAGATCGAGCGCGGCATCTACGCTGTGCGTTGCGCAGCCTCTGGCGAAATCTGGGTGGGATACGCGCCCGATCTCTCCAAGATCCAGAACCGCCTCTGGTTCACGCTTCGGCAGGGCACGAACCCGCATCCCTCGCTGCAGGGCGCCTGGAGCGCGCATGGATGCGAAGCCTTCAGCTTTGACATCCTGGAACGGCTGGACGCGGAAGATCACGCTCTCGTCCGTGACCGGGCAGCCAAACTGCGCCTGGCCCACTGGACGGGCCAACTTTGCGCTTCGCCGATCTGAGCATGGTGCCGATATCGCGCTCCGTGGCGGCCAATGGCATCACCCTGGCCTATGACAGTTTTGGCGCCGAGACGGCTGAGACGATCCTGTTGATCGCGGGCCTCGGCACACAGATGATCCGCTGGACCGACTCCTTCTGCGCCGGTCTCGCCGCACGAGACTATCGGGTCGTGCGATTCGACAATCGCGACGCGGGATGCTCGACGCACTTCGCCGCGCAAGGCCCCATAAATTTCGCCGCCTTGGCCAGCGCCCTCGCGAAGGGACGCCAACCAGACCTTCCCTATACGATGGAGGATATGGCGCTGGATGCCATTGGCTTGCTCGACGCCCTTTCCATTTGCCGCGCCCATGTTGTCGGCCGCTCGATGGGAGGCATGATCGCGCAAATCATGGCGTGCGAGCATCCCATGCGGGTGCAATCGCTCACCTCGATCATGTCGAGTTCAGGCAACCCGGACCTGCCATCGAGCGCGCCAGATGTGATGGCGTCGTTGCTTCGCGAAGCTCCCGATCCAAGGTCGGATGAAGCAGGTTTCATCGAACATGCTGTCGCCTTTGCACGGCGCATCGCGGGAAGTTCCTATCCTCTCGACGAAGAGGCCCATCGGCGGCTCATCGCCCGGGAGTTGCGCCGCGGTTACGTGCCGGGTGGCTTTGGGCGGCAACTCGCGACGATCGCCGTCTCCGGTGATCGACGAGATCGCCTGATGAAGATCAGCGTCCCGACCCTCGTCGTGCATGGAGCGGAAGATCCTCTGTTTCCGCTTGCCTGCGGCGAGGATACCGCCGCATCCATACCGGGTTCGGAATGGCTTCCCATCGAAGGAATGGGGCACGATCTTCCCCCCTCGCTTTACCGAATGATTTCCGATGGGATTGATCGAACCATCGGCCGCGCTAGGGTCACGGCATGATGGCTGAAGAAAGGTGTGTGATCATAGCACCTTTTCCAATGCGATGCCGCAACGGCTGCCCCGCTCCTTCCGACCCATGCGAGACAATCGACCGCCAGCCGCGATCTCCCGAAAGCGGTCATCCTTCGGAAACCTCGTTAGCACGCCCGAACTCGCTGGTGCTACTGGAGCACAAGCGGCTTATGAAAACACATACTCTCCCCTGTTCGAGACCCTCCGCCAAGGTTGAGCCCATGCGGGGACGTGGATCGCAACAGGACGTCGGCATTGACCCGTTGACGAGATGCGGCGGCTGGCTTGAACCGCCATCACCGCTCTCGTCATCGCGCCTGGCTGCATAACCGCCACCACCCGCGCGGCTATCACCGCGACGAGCGATCGTGCCGAGCGCCACCCACCCTGCCCGGCCGGCCGCATGGCGCGGCGGGCGGTGACAGGACGGCGCTTACGGCGCGCCGGCAGGCGGGGCCGGGGTCGCGGCGGGCGCCTTGATGATGCCGCCGATGAAAGGCAGCGGCGCGTTGCCGGACAGATAGGTCGGCAGCGCGCCATTCCAGCGCGAGATGGCACGCATCTCAAGGATCTGCGGCGTCAGAGACTGGCTGACCAGGGCATTGGCCTTGGCCTCCGCCTCTGCCTGCAGGACCGTCGCCTTGGCATTGCCGCTGGCACTGGCGACTGCCGCATCGGCCGCGGCCTTGGCTTGGACAACCTGCTGCTGGGCGCTGATCTCGGTCTGCTGCAAGGTATATTGCGCCTGCAAGGCCTGCTGCTGGGCCACCTGCTTCTGCTCGATCGCCTGCTCATAACTGTTCGAAAAGGCGAAGTTGGCAACGTTCACCGCCTCCACCGTCAGATGATAGGGGGAAAGGGAGGCGATGATGAGCGCCTTGATCTCGGCATCCACCTTGTCCCGCTCGGTCACCAGTTCCTCGGCGTCGTAGCGCGCCGTGATGGCTTTCACGTCGTTGCTGATGGCCGGGGCGATGACACGCTGGCCGAGCGTGTCGAAGGAGCGGAAGTTCTGCCAGAAGAAGGCCGCCTCCTCCGGATCGACGCGGAAGGTGACGGCGATGCGCGTCTGCACGGTCTGCAGATCGTGGGTCGCGGCCGTCTCGTCGCTCGTCACGGTCTGCGGCTGGGTCGAGACGGTGACGATCGTCTGATAGAGCGGGATCGCGAAATGCAGCCCGGGTGGCAGCGCCTCCGGCTGGACGGAGCCGAAATCAAGCTTGAGGCCGACGGTGCCGGATTGGATCGTGCGGAAGGGATTGAGGGCCAAGAGCAGACCGATCGCGACGATGATGGCAAGCGCGATGGCGCCGAGGCGGAAGAGCTTTGGGTTCGGCTGCCCGCCGGCGCCCTGAAATCCACCCATGCCGCGCCGAAATCCGCTCATGCCGCGCTCTCCCTGCCATCCGTGTCGTTGCGGTGCCATAGCACGGCTGGCGGGGCGGCGGCAGGGCAGGCCCGCCGATGGGGGGGCCCGACATCATGCCCGGCTGCACGCCGGGCATGATGCGGTTGCGGCTAGGCGGGAGGCCGCTCCTCAGAAGAAGCCAAGCTTCTTGGGGCTGTAGCTCACCAGCATGTTCTTGGTCTGCTGGTAATGGTCGAGCATCATCTTATGCGTCTCCCGCCCGATGCCCGATTGCTTGTAGCCGCCGAAGGCCGCATGCGCGGGATAGGCGTGATAGCAATTGGTCCAGACGCGGCCGGCCTGGATGCCACGGCCGAAGCGATAGGCGCGGTTGCCGTCCCGCGTCCATACCCCGGCGCCGAGGCCGTAGAGCGTGTCATTGGCGATGGCGAGCGCCTCCGCCTCGTCCTTGAAGGTCGTCACCGAAACCACTGGCCCGAAGATCTCCTCCTGGAAGATGCGCATGCGGTTATGGCCCTGGAAGACCGTCGGCTTGACGTAGAAGCCTTCCTTGAGGTCGCCTTCGAGCACGTTGCGCTCGCCGCCCGTCAGCACCTTCGCCCCTTCCTGGCGGCCGATCTCGATATAGCTCAGGATCTTCTCGAGCTGCTCGGAGGAGGCCTGGGCGCCGATCATCGTGGAAGGATCGAGCGGATTGCCCTGGGTGATCGCCTCCACCCGCTTCACCGCCCGCTCCATGAACCGGTCATAGACCGATTCCTGGATGAGCGCGCGGCTCGGGCAGGTGCAGACCTCGCCCTGGTTGAGGGCGAACATCGTGAAGCCTTCGAGCGCCTTGTCGAAGAAATCATCATCCTCCGCCGCGACATCGGCGAAGAAGATGTTGGGCGACTTGCCGCCGAGTTCGAGCGTCACCGGGATGAGGTTCTGGCTCGCATACTGCATGATGAGCCGGCCGGTTGTCGTCTCGCCGGTAAAGGCGATCTTGGCGATGCGGTTCGAGGAGGCGAGCGGCTTGCCGGCTTCGAGGCCGAAGCCGTTGACGATGTTGAGCACGCCCGGCGGCAGCAGATCGCCGATGAGTTCCATGAGCACGAGGATGCTGGCCGGCGTCTGCTCGGCGGGCTTGAGCACCACGCAATTGCCAGCGGCAAGCGCCGGCGCGACCTTCCAGCAGGCCATGAGGATCGGGAAGTTCCAGGGGATGATCTGGCCGACGACGCCGAGCGGCTCGTGGAAGTGGTAGGCGATCGTATCATGGTCGATTTCGCTGATGCCGCCTTCCTGGGCGCGCACGCAGCTCGCGAAATACCGGAAATGGTCGATGGCGAGCGGAATATCGGCCGCCATCGTCTCGCGGATCGGCTTGCCGTTGTCCCAGGTCTCGGCGAGCGCCAGCTTGTCGAGATTGTCTTCCATCACCTGCGCGATGCGCATGAGGATCTGCGCCCGCTCCGCCGCCGGGGTGCGGCCCCAGGCATCTTTCGCGGCATGCGCCGCATCGAGCGCGCGGTCGATATCATCCTTGTCCGAGCGGGGAACCTCGCAGATCACCTGGCCGGTGATCGAGCTGGTGTTGTCGAAATAGCGGCCGGCAACCGGGGCCACCCATTTGCCGCCGATGAAGTTCTCATACCGCTTGGCGAAGGGCGGAGCCTTGAGCATGCCGCTCGGGGCCATCTGGTCCATTGTGCAACCTCCCGTCTTTGTTTCACGCGGCCGGTCTGATGCCGGCGCCGATGCGAGCAGAGACCAAGGGACAAGGTTTGAACAGCCGCGCCCCCGCCATCCCCGCCCAAACTGTCTCAAAAGCGAGACAGACCTTTTGCCCGCCGCGGGCGGCGGCCGAAACCGGCGCCACGCCAGGCTCAGCCGCGCAGGCCGGCGCGCGCCATGCGGCGGTAGAAGGTGGCGCGCCCGATGCCGAGCGCGCGGGCGGCGCGGCTGGCATTGCCCTCCGCCCGCGCCAGCGCCTGGCGCAGGATCTGCCGGTCGGCATCGAGGAAGGACGGCGCATCCTCCCGCCCCATCACCTCATCGAGCGGGCGCGGCTGATCGAAGCGCGCCTCGCGCAGCCCGAGGCGGAGACAAGCGGCGCGGCTTGCCCCCCGCACCAGCCCGTCACGATCGACCGCGAGCAGCGCGGCGCCGGCCGCCGCCTCCTCGCCCAGGAAAAGGATGCGATGGGCGCGGAAGTGATGGCAGAAATAATCCCGCTCGATCCGCCGCCCGGCCTCACGCACCAGGGCGGAGATCATCTCCACCATCGGCAGGCCAAGATCGACCCGGCAGTTCGACACGTCGAGCGCTGCCACCAGCCGCCCCTCCGGGTCGTGGATCGGCGTATCCATGCAGCTCATGCCGATATTGCGGGCGGCAAAATGCTGATCACGATGCACGACGATCGGGCGATCCTCGAAGAGGCAGGTGCCGATGCCGTTGGTGCCTTCCTCAGCCTCGCCCCAGCGCCCACCGCTGACGAGGCCGACGGTGGCGAAATCGGCGCGATCGGCGGCAACCGCCCGTTCTTCGAGGATGACGCCATCCGCATTGCTCAGGAACACGCCGCAGCCCGACCGGCCGACGGTGCGAAACATCTGATCGAGCAGGGGCCGCGCGACGGCGAGCAGCACGCCGTGCTTCTCCTGCAACTGGGCGAGTTCCTCGGCCGAGACCAGGTTGCGGGGGCGATTGCCCGCCGGGTCGAGCCCGTGATGCAGCGCCGAGCGCCGCCAGGATGCGGCGACGATCGAGACCCCCGCCTGGTCCGCGGATCGTAGCGCCTGATCCACCGCATCGGCATGGTTCCGGCTTGCCTGCACCATTCCTGGCCGCCCCTACCCTTTCCGCCCCGCTTCTGCCCCTGGCCTCGGCATCTGCCCTGGCCTTCCGGGCGTTTTCTTATTCTTCTTTATACTGTCTTGATTGTCTCAAACTTGCGTGCCGGCTGTCAACGCACATCGGGCGCCCGGCCGCAACCCTTGTCAAGCCCTGCCCGCACCTCATCTCCCGCCCGGGGGGCCGGGCCGCCCGAGGCCCCTGGCCGCAGCCGCGTGGCCCGCCGCCGCCGGGGCCCGCCTTTTGGCAAGAGGGCGCGTCCGTGAGATACCGGGGCGATCCCGGCCCCACCGCCCGAGCGAGGACCAGTGCCGATGCCGATGCCGAGCGCGCCGCAGAACCTGAAGCGCGAGATTGAGCAGAAGATGAAGACGCCGCGCGGGCGCCTGCTGCGCGATACCGCTGTCGCCATGATCTCGGACTACATGTCCCTCAATGCCGCCGGCTGCGCCTTCTACGCGACGCTCGCGCTCTTTCCCGCCGTCACCATGCTCATCTCGATCTATGGCATGGTGTTCGACCCGGTGACGGTCGAGCCGCAGCTTGCCTATCTGCGCCAGATCATGCCGCCGGCCGCCTATCAGCTGGTCTCGGATCGCGTGCACGAACTGGTGAGCAACCGCAGCGGCACGTTGAGCGTGAGCCTTGTCGTCAGCCTCATGATCGCCTTCTGGTCCGCGACCTCGGGCACCAAATCCCTCATCTGGGCGCTCAACTTCGCCTATCGTCGGCCGGAATCGCGCGGCGTGCTGCATTTCCAGGCGCTCGCCTTCGTCATGACCTTCGGCGCCATCCTCGCCGCCGTGCTCGGCATCGGCGTGCTGGTCGGCCTGCCGACGGCGCTCTCCGCCCTCGGCCTTTCGCGCTACACAGCACAGCTCGCGCATCTGTCGAGCCTCGCCGGGCTCTTCATCTTCGTGCTCGGCATGCTCATGCTGTTCTACAAGCTCGGCCCGGCGCCGCATCCGAACGGCGTCGGGCCGGTCTTTCCCGGCGCGCTCACCGCGGCACTGCTCTGGATCATCGTCTCAGGCCTGTTTTCCTTCTACGTGAGCAAAATCGCGAGCTACAACGCCGCTTACGGCGCGCTCGGCACCGCTGTCGGCGTCATGATGTGGTTCTGGGTCAGCGCCTATGCGGTGCTGTTCGGAGCGGAGCTCAACGCGCAGATCGACCGGATGCGCCGGCGCCTGGCCAAGGCCTCCGCGCGGCGCGAGGCCGGGGCGCTGGCCGCCGAGGCCGCGGCGCCGAGGGAGGCGGAGATCGGCGTGGGACAGCCGGCCCGCATGCCAAGGCAGGCGCCACAGGCGGCGGGCCGTCTGGAAGACGGTTCAGCCGGAGAGGGCCGCAGCCGCCGCTGAGCGGGCCTTCTTCGGCCGCCCGTCCTTGGCAGGCGCGGCCTTGGCGGGGGTAGCCTTTCCCGACGCGGCAGCTGTGGCAGGCCCCGGTTCCACGGGCGCGGCAGGCCGCATCCGCGCCAGCGCCACGGGCACCACACGCGGCGCCGCCGGGCCGCAGCCCTCCTCCGCCCGCAGGCGGTGATCATAGGCATAGAGTTCCAGCAGCGGGCTGTAATAGGGATCCCCGCGCTTCATCAGCTCCGCCCACTGCGTCTTGAGCCGCTCGCTATCCTTGGGGTGCTTGAGTTCGCCCTTCTTGCTGCGGGTCACGGATTCATGATGGTAGAGCACGGTGCGGCCATCATAGATGATCTTGTAGCCAGCGCGGCCGACGCGCAGGCATAGATCGGTATCGTTGAAGCCGACGACGTATTCCTCGTCGAAACCGCCGACCTCGTCGAACACCGCGCGGCGCATCATCATGCAGGCGGCGGTGACGGCGGAGAAATCCCGCACCGCACTGAGCGAGGAATTATAGCCGAGAGTGCGGCTGCCATCATCCTGCCAGACCGGCTCGAAGCGCAGCGCATGGTCGGCGAGATCGTTGATGCCGATGATGACCCCGCCATGCTGCACGCGCTTGTCGCTATACATCAGCGCGGTGCCGACGATGCCGACATCGGGGCGCGCGGCGAGCGAGCGCATGCGCTGCAGCCAGCCGGGGGAGACCACCTCGATATCGTTGTTCATCATCAGCACGAAGGGCTCATCCTTGCCTTCGCGCGTCACCGCCCGGTTGTTCATCAGGGCGTAGTTGAAGATGCCCTTATACGGCATCACGGTATGGCGCTTGGCGATCTGTGCGAGATATCGTTTCGATTTCGGTTGTTTCGACTCATGATCGATCACCACCAGCCGGTATTCGCTCGCAGGCGTCGTCCGCTCGATCGAATCGATGCATTGGCTGAGAACGTCGATCCCGTCCTTGGTGGGGATCACGATGAGTACGCGGCCGCCAGGATCGGGCCAGGTGATTTCGAACTGGTTGAACTCCGCCGCGGCGCGCGCGCGGCCGCCGGCGCCGACGCGATCGAGATGGCGTTGCAGCGCGGCGGTGGAGGCCTCCATCACCTGCGCCTGCTTGGCATGCCCGGCGCTCGCGCCATGGGTGCGCCAGCGGTAGAGCACGCGCGGCACATGCGCGACGGCGCGGCTCGCCTCGATCGCGCGCAGAACGAAATCGACATCGGCGGAGATCGGCAGGCGCTCGTCGAAACCACCGAGGCTTTGGGCGATCTCGGTGCGGAGCGCGATCATATGCACGAAATATGGATGCGAGAGGTAATAATCGTAGGAGAAGGCGGGCCGGCCGCGCACGTCGAGGATGACCGAACTATCCTCCGTGGTCAGTGCCTCATCGCTATAGATCAGCTCCGCGCCGGTATCGCGCGCCGCCTTGAGCAGCTGATAGACGGCATCGGGCTCCAGCACGTCGTCATGGTCCATGAGCGCGGTATAGGGGTAGCGCGCGGCCATGATGCCGAGGGTAGTGGCGCCTGCGATGCCGCGATTGGCGCCGGTGGAGAGCGGCCGGATGCGCGGATCGAGCCGAGCGAACCAGGACAGCACCTCGGCCACCTGCGGCTCGGTCGAGGCATCGTCCACGCAGAGGAGTTCCCAGGCGCCGCACCATTGCGTGCAGACGCTGCGCAAGGCTTCGACGAGCCATTCCCGCCGGGTGTTGTAGATCGGCATAACGATGGAGAGGCCGAGGCCGGAAGCGGCGATCTGGCGGTTGATCCGCGCGCTGAAGCGGGCGATGGCGGCAGGCGGCAGGCCGCGATCCGGCAGGAGATAGCGCCGGATATTGGGGTTGAGCCTGGGTTGCTGCGGCCCGCCGTTGAGATAGGTCTCCGTGCCTTTGACGCGCACCGAGATATCCTTGTCGAACAAGGTGTGCAGCGGTTCCTTGAAGGCGATGCGGAAGCCGCAGCGCTCGGTCGGCAGGCCGGCTTCCAGCACGTCCCGGCGGATACCGTCTGCCACCGCCTCGCCGATCACGCGGCCCTCGCAGAGGGCTTCCACCCGGCAGGGGCGCTGGGGGTCCGCCATGTCGATCACCCAGCCGCAGGCCAGGTTGCCGTCGATATTGTCGAAAAGGCCGCGCAGATCGGCCGCGATGCTGATCGTTTTGGGGCTGCCGATGAGGTGGGTGTGCTTGCCGCCAAGCTGGATCGAAAGCTCATCACCATCCGCGAGCCCGGCAAACATGGTGTAAGGAATGCAGAAGCCGCAGGCTTCAGGCAGCCCGAGGCTGAGCAGATCGGGGCGCGGCTCTTCCGCCACCACCGAGCCGATGAGCCTTTCGCCCTGCTTGAGATCGATCGTCAGGCAGCGCGCATGATCCCGCAGATCCGCGGCCCAGCCCGAGATCATCTCCGGCGAGGCGCGATCGACATAGCCCGCGACGCCGAGATTAAGCGCCGTGCCGACGAGCGGGGGCTCCAGCCGGCGGCCGCTGAGATAGAGGGTGAGCGCGATCGGCCGGTCGATCGGCAGGAGGTGGCGGAAGGGGATATCGGCGCGATAGCGCGTCCGCTCCGGCGCTGTCTCCTCCGGCCCCATCGCCTCGGCCAGGCCCGCCGCATAGATCAGATCCTCGGCCTCGGCCACCGCCATGACGGCGAGCGAGGGTACCGGCCGCCCGAGCATGCTGAGATCGACGATGAGATAGCCATCGTTCAGGGAGGCGCGGGTGATCGCGATATCGAGTGCGTCATCGAGCGCCAGGGGGTGAGGCAGCAACCGCTGGCCGGTAGCGGCGTGGACGAGATCCGCCGTGAACGGCAGCAGATGCGGCGGGATGGAGAAACGGGCGGTGCCGCTCGGGCGCGGCAGGTCGATCTGGGCCAGGGCATGGCCGTCCAGCAGGACGTTGTAGATACCGGGTGGGAAGAGGCCGCCGCCCGGGGCGGAGACCGTGACCACGCAATCGGCGATGGCGATGGCGGGCGCGAGCGGGGCCGGGGCTGCGGCGGCCGTGCCCGCCGCAGCGGCCGGCGGCGCAAGCTTCGCTGCCTTGGAACCTCTGGATGTCTTCGCCATCGCCCCGCCCCCGGATAACCTGCGTTCTATCGCCGCTCCCGGCCCTTGGGATCAACCCCCCATGCGGGCAGGAAGGCAGAGGCGCTACCGGGCGCGGGCGATGGGCCCGAGCTTCCCCCCGGGCCCGGCTGCGGGGCAGACGGCCGGCGGGGCCTCTCAGCCGATGCGCGAGAAATGCCCGCTCTGCGGATCGACCGAGAAGCGCGCGATCACCGAACCATCGGCCGTGGCATAGGCGAAGGTGATGGCGCCGTCCGCGTCGGTCGCCAGATCGGTCACCTTCCAGTCATGATAGCCGTGGCGCAGGAGCACCGCTTCCGCGAGGATCTGCACGTCCCCCTGGCTGAGCTTCTTATCCGCGCGCGGCGCGAAGAGGCCCCAGTTCATCGCTTCTTCCCGCATCCGAGCGAAGAAGGGCGGCATGCCGTGAGGGGGGCCCATCTCCCGACCGTGCCAGCCCATCGGCCCCATGCCCATCGGCGGGCCCTTCCAGCCCATCGCCTCCGGCATCGGCCGCGGCGCGGCCGCTACCGGCTGAGGCGCCCCCGGCTGAGGCGCCCCCGGCTGAGGCGGGGCCGTATCGGCCGCGAAGCTCTGCGCGGTCGCGGCGGCGAAAGCGACGGCAATGATGGCAGCGGTAGCAAAGCGTCCCATGGGAGGCTCTCCTTCTCTGTCTCGGTGTGAGGACCAGGGCCAGACTGACGGCGCCGTGTAACCGCCGCCGGTCAAAAACGCGACAAAGTGCAACAGCTCGCGGCGGGGCCTGCCGCAGCCGCGGGGGATCGCTTATATTTCGGTGATGGATATTTCCCCGCATCTCCTGGTCATCGACGACGACCATGATATTCGCGACCTGCTGACGCGGTTCATGGAGAAGAATGGCTTTCGTATCACCGCCGTGCGCGATGCGCGCGACGCGCGCCGGGCCTGGACACGCGGCGCCTTCCAGCTCGTCATCCTCGACCTCATGCTCCCCGGCGAAGGCGGGCTCGACCTCGCCCGCTGGCTGCGGGACCAGGAGGACGTGCCGATCGTCATGCTGAGCGCCATGGGCGAGGATACCGACCGCATCATCGGCCTCGAACTCGGGGCTGACGACTATATCGCCAAGCCCTTCAACCCGCGGGAACTGCTGGCCCGCATCAAGGCGGTGATGCGCCGGGCGAGCGACCGGCAGGCCGGCGGCGGCCAGGCGGACCGCAATGCCCGGCCTCTGGTCTTTTCCGGCTGGCGGCTGGAGCCGGCGCGCCGCCGCCTCCTCAACCCCGATGGCGTCGAAGTGCCTTTAACTGGCGGCGAATACGATCTGCTCTATGCCCTGCTCGAACGCGCCAACCGGGTACTGACGCGGGACATGCTGCTCGATCTGCTGCGCGGCCGGCAGGCCGGCCCCTTCGACCGCGCGATCGACGTGGCGGTGAGCCGGCTGCGCCGCAAGCTTGACGATCAGGGCGGTGGCGCCCAGCTCATCAAGACCGTGCGCGGCGGGGGCTATGTGCTCGCCACCACCGTCGAACGCGCGTGAGCGCGGAGGCCGCCAAACCGGGCCTCGGGCGCTTCACGCGCTATCTCTGGCCAAGGAGTCTCGGCGCTCGCACGGCCTTTGTGCTCATCCTCGGCCTCGTCGTGGTGCAGAGCATCGGCCTCGGCATCCATACGGTCGATCGCAACGAGCTGGTGCGGCTCGCCGCGCTCCGCATGGTGAGCTTTCGCATCATGAGCATCTACCGCGATCTCGCGACCGTCCCGGTGTCGATGCGCGATGAGCGCCTCGCCACGATCCAGCTACCCAAGGGGACGACGGTGATCCTCGAACCCGAGATCGAGACGCTGTTCAAGACGCTGGTGCCCGCGCCGCCGCCGATCCGGCACAGCATTCTGCTGAATATGGACAGCTTTCCCCTGCCACCGGAGCTCCGGCCACGGCGGGTGCGCTTCGGCTTCAATCCGATGCTGCGGCGAGACTATACGGCGCTGGAACTGCCGCGCGGCGGCTGGCTCGTCATCTCCGGCCGGCTGCCCAACCCCAACGCCGAGCGCGGCAAGGAGGCGCTGATCGCCTTCCTGCTGATGACGGTGCTGGCCGCGGCCCTCACGCTCTGGGCGGTGCGCCGGCTTACCCGACCCTTGCGGGTGCTGGCGGCCGCCGCCGAGACCCTCGGGCGGGACGTGAATGCCCCGCCCTTGCCCGAGGATGGCCCGTCGGAAATCGCCGCCGCCGCCCGCGCCTTCAACACCATGGCCGAGCGCATCCGCCGCTTCGTGGAGGACCGTACCCTGCTGCTCACCGCCATCGGCCACGATCTGCGCACCCCCATCACCCGCATGCGACTGCGCGCCGAATTCATGGAGGATGAGGAGCAGCGGGCGAAGTTTCTCGGCGATCTCGACGAGATGGAGGCGATGGTTTCCGCCACCATCGCCTTCGGCCGGATCGCCACACCCAACGAGCCCGTCTCCCCCATCGACCTCGCCGAACTCCTCCGCACGGTGCTGGACGAGGCCGCGGACGCCGCCCCCGATCTTGCCGAGGCGCTGCGCTACGCCGGGCCGGACCATTGGACGGCGCGGGTGCGCCCGCAGGCCTTCAAGCGGGCGCTCACCAACATCATCGGCAATGCCGTGAAATACGGCGGTTCGGCGGAGGTGCAGCTGCTGCCGCCCCGGCCGGGGCGGGACGGCTTGCGCATCGAGGTGAGCGACCGCGGCCCCGGCATCCCGCCCGAGGCCATGCCGCGCCTCATGCAGCCCTTCCAGCGGCTGGAGACCAGCCGCAACCGCGAGACCGGCGGCGTCGGCCTCGGCCTTGCCATCGCGCGGGATATCCTGCGCGGCCATGGCGGGGATCTCCAGCTCGGCAACCGCCCGGAGGGTGGTGCGCGCGTCGTCATCACGCTGCCCGCATGAGCCGCACCCTGCTCGTCTATCGCGACGTGATCCTGCCGGCCTCCGAAACCGGCTTCATGGCGCGGCAATATACCGGCTTCTCCCGCCTCGCGCCGCTCTGGGTCGGGCGGCGGATAACGCCCGAGGGGGTGGCGACCGGCTTTGCCCTGCATCGGCTGGGGGGCGAAGGGCCGCTCGGGCCGCTCCGCCGCATCGCCTTCAAGGAATGCGGCCTCGTGCCCGATCGCGCGGCACTCGCGGCCCACAAGCCCCTGCTTCTGCATGCGCAATTCGGGCGCGGCGGCGCCCTCGCCCTTCCCCTCGCCCGCGCCTTGGGGCTGCCGCTCGCCGTCACCTTCCATGGCGGGGATGCGCATAAGGACAAGCATTACGCGACGGGCGGGGTGCAGGATGTCTTCGCCCGCCGGCTGGCCGCGCTGAAGGCCGAGGCGAAGCTCTTCATCTGCGTCTCGGAAAGCGTGCGGCAGAAGCTCATCCAGCGCGGCTTCCCGCCGGCCCGGCTGATCGTGCATCCGATCGGCACCGAGATCGCGCCCGCAGCCCCGCCGCCGCGCGCGGCAGGGCCGCTGCTCTGCGTCGGCCGTTTCGTGCCGAAAAAGGGTATCGACGTGCTCATCGCCGCGCTGCAACGCCTGCACGCCGAGGGGCTGGAGCCGGAGACGATCATCCTCGGCGATGGGCCGCTCGCGGCGAGCCTGAAAGAGGCGGCCGCCGGGCTCGCGCGCCTGCGCTTCATCGGCTGGCAGCCGCGCGCCGAGGTGACGCGGCTGATGCAGCAGGCCTGCTGCCTCGTGGTGCCGAGTGTACGTGCCAAGGATGGCGATGCCGAGGGCCTGCCGAGCGTCGCGGTGGAGGGCATGGCGCAGAGCCTGCCGATCATCGGCAGCGATGCGGCGGGGCTGGAGGGTGTGGTGCTGCCCGGCCGCACCGGCCTGCTGGTGCCGGCGGGCGATGCGCGGGCGCTCGCCGAGGCGATCTTCGCCATGCTTGCCGCACCGGCACGGCGCATGAGCATGGGCACCGCGGCCCGCGCCCTGGCGCAAGGCGCCTTCGATGCGCGGGCGCAATCCCGCGCGCTGGAGGCGCTGCTGCTCTCCCTCACCGGCCCATCATAGCCGGGGCGCAAGAAAAACCGCGCCGGAGCGGGGGCTCCGGCGCGGTTTCAATCGTCTGACGGGGGTCATGCTGCGCCACACCATGGCGCGGCAGGATCAGTGCTGTTCGGCGCTGCTCACATCCACTACGGCCTGGGCGACCTGCACCTTCTCCATCAGCGGCACGAGGCGATCGAGCTGGCCGGCCTTCTCGGCCTCGCCCAGTTCGCGCATCGCTTCCGCCAATTGCCGCTCGCCCATCGCGCGGTCGAGCGTGTTCGAAAGCTCGGCCGTATCGGCTAGCACCGTCACCCGCTCCTCGGTGATCTCGGCGAAGCCGCCGGTCACGAAATACCGCGCGGTAACGCGGTCGCCATCATAGAGCAGCACCTCGCCGCCGCGCAGCAGCGTAATCATCGGGCTATGCTCCGGCAGCACACCGATATCGCCTTCCGAACCGGGGATCACCACCATGTCCACCGATTGGGAGACGAGCAGCTGCGCCGGGCTGACGATCTCGAGGGAGACGGGCACTGCTCAGGCCTTCTCGCGCATCGACTCGGCCTTCTTCACGGCCTCCTCGATGGTGCCGACCATATAGAAGGCGCCTTCCGGCAGATGGTCATACTTGCCGGCGACGATATCCTTGAAGCCCTTGATGGTGTCCGCCACCTGGACGAAGACGCCCGGGGAGCCCGTGAAGACCTCGGCGACGTGGAAGGGCTGGCTGAGGAAGCGCTGGATCTTGCGGGCGCGGGCGACAACGAGCTTGTCGTCTTCCGAAAGCTCGTCCATGCCGAGAATGGCGATGATGTCCTGCAAGGACTTGTAGGTCTGCAGGATCTTCTGCACGTCGCGCGCCACCTGGTAATGCTCGTCGCCGACGATCCGCGGATCGAGCGAGCGGGAGGTCGAATCGAGCGGATCGACCGCCGGATAGATGCCCTGCTCGGCGATCGAGCGGGAGAGCACGGTGGTCGCGTCCAGATGGGCGAAGGAGGTGGCGGGCGCCGGATCGGTCAAGTCGTCCGCCGGCACGTAGATCGCCTGCACCGAGGTGATCGAGCCCTTCTTGGTGGAGGTGATGCGTTCCTGCAGCGCGCCCATATCGGTCGCGAGCGTCGGCTGATAGCCGACCGCCGAGGGGATGCGGCCGAGAAGCGCGGAAACCTCCGCACCCGCCTGGGTGAAGCGGAAGATGTTATCGACGAAGAAGAGCACATCCTGCCCTTCCTCATCGCGGAAGTATTCGGCGATGGTGAGGCCCGAAAGGGCGACGCGCATGCGCGCACCCGGCGGCTCATTCATCTGGCCATAGACCAGCGCCACCTTGGAGCCCTCGCCCTCGGTCTTGATGACCCCGGCATCGATCATCTCGTGATAGAGATCGTTGCCTTCGCGCGTCCGCTCGCCGACACCGGCGAACACCGAGACGCCGCCGTGCTCCTTGGCGATATTGTTGATCAGCTCCTGGATGAGCACGGTTTTGCCGACGCCCGCGCCGCCGAAGAGGCCGATCTTGCCGCCCTTGAGGTAGGGCGCCAGGAGATCGACCACCTTGATGCCGGTGACAAGGATTTCGGCATTGGCCGCCTGCTCCTCGAAATCGGGCGCCTGGCGGTGGATCGGCATGGTGCGCACGGCCTGCACCTCGCCCCGCTCGTCGATCGGCTCACCGATGACGTTGAGGATGCGGCCGAGCGTGCCGGGGCCGACCGGCATGGCGATCGCGGTTCCCGTATCGCTCACTTCCTGGCCGCGGACGAGGCCATCCGTCGTATCCATGGCGATGGTGCGAACGGTATGCTCGCCGAGTTCCTGAGCCACTTCCAGCACCAGGGTACGCTCGCCGATCTTGGTGGTGAGCGCGTTATAGATAAACGGCAGCTCGCCCTCGAACTGCACATCGACGACAGCGCCCAGAACCTGCGTGACGCGACCGACAGAATTGTTTGCCATTTTCGTATCCTGCTCTGTGCGCTGCTTAAACGGCTTCCGCGCCGGAGATGATTTCGACCAGCTCAGACGTGATGTTCGCCTGGCGGGCGCGGTTGTAGTTCAAGGTCAGGCGTTTGATCATATCGCCGGCGTTGCGCGTCGCGCCATCCATCGCGGTCATCTGGGCCGCGTAGAAGCCGGCCTCGTTATCGAGCATGGCGCGGAAGATCTGCACGCTGAGCGCGCGCGGCAGCAGGCGCTCGAGAATCTCGTCCTCTTCCGGCTCGAATTCGTAGGAGGCGCGCTCGGCCCCATCCTTGGGCTCACCCCCCGGCGCCTCTGCGGCCATCGGCACCAGCCGCAGTTCGGTCGGCACCTGGGCCATCACGCCGCGGAAATGGTTATAGACGAGCGTCACCGCATCCGCCTCGCCATTCGCCACCATCTTCTGGATCAGCGCCGAGATGGCTTCGGCATCGGCGAAATCCGGCTTCTTGCGGCCGCCCGGCATGGGATTTTCCACCATCCGGTCGGCGAATTCGCGGCGCAGGAAATCCCGCCCCTTGCGGCCGATGGCGAGCACGCGGACATCCTTGCCCTCGGCCACAAGCCGGCGGACGAGGTTGCGCGCGGTCCGCGCGGCATTGACGTTGAAACCGCCGGCGAGGCCGCGATCGGCGGTGACGGAGACCACAAGGTGCTTCTGGTCCCTGCCCGTCCCGGCGAGCAGCGCAGGCGCGCTGCCGGCGGGCCGATCGTTCATGGCATTGCCCAGCGCGCGCAGCATCCGCGCCATCCGGTCGGCATAGGGCTGCGCCGCCTCCGCCTGCGCCTGGGCGCGGCGGAGCTTGGACGCCGCGACCATCTTCATGGCGCTGGTGATCTTCTGCGTCGATTTGACGCTGTTGATCCGGTTCCGAAGTGGCTTCAGGCTCGGCATGATCGCTGTCTTCCGCCCGCCTTAGGCCACGAATTCGTCAACGAGCTTCTTGATGAAGGCCGTCAGCTGCTCCTCGACATCCTTCTTGATCTCGCGATTGGTGCGGATCGATTCCAGGATGCCGGGCTCGCGGCTCTTCAGGTCGTTCACGAAGCGCCGCTCGAAATCGACGATCCGGTTGACCGGCACGCGATCCAGCAAGCCGCGCACGCCGCCGAAGATGACGACCGCCTGCTCTTCCACCGCGAGGGGATGGAATTGCGGCTGCTTGAGCAGTTCGGTCAGCCGCGCGCCGCGGGCCAGCAACTGCTGGGTGGAGGCATCGAGATCGGAGGCGAACTGGCTGAAGGCCTGCATCTCGCGATACTGCGCAAGGTCCAGCTTGATCTTGCCGGCCACCTGCTTCATCGCCTTGATCTGCGCGGCGGAACCGACGCGCGAGACGCTGATGCCGACATTCACCGCCGGCCGGATGCCTTTGAAGAAAAGCTCGGTCTCCAGGAAGATCTGGCCATCGGTGATCGAGATCACGTTCGTCGGGATATAGGCCGAGACGTCGCCCGCCTGGGTTTCGATCACCGGCAGCGCGGTGAGGCTGCCGGCGCCCATCGCGTCCGACATCTTCGCCGCACGTTCGAGCAGGCGGGAATGCAGGTAGAAGACGTCGCCCGGGAAGGCCTCGCGGCCCGGCGGGCGGCGCAGCAGCAGGGACATCTGGCGATAGGCAACCGCCTGCTTCGAAAGATCGTCGTAGGCGATCAGCGCATGCATGCCGTTGTCGCGGAAATACTCGCCCATGGCGCAAGCCGTATAGGGGGCGAGGAACTGCATCGGCGCCGGATCGGAAGCGGTGGCCGCGACCACGATCGAATATTCCATCGCGCCATATTCTTCGAGCGTGCGCACGAGCTGGGCAACGGTGGAGCGCTTCTGGCCAATCGCGACGTAGATGCAGTAGAGCTTACGGCTCTCGTCATCGCCGGCGTTGATGGCCTTCTGGTTGATGAAGGTGTCGATGATCACCGCGGTCTTGCCCGTCTGGCGATCGCCGATGATCAGCTCGCGCTGGCCACGGCCGATCGGGATCAGGGCGTCGATCGCCTTGATGCCGGTCTGCATCGGCTCATGCACGGATTTGCGCGGAATGATGCCGGGCGCCTTGACCTCGGCCAGCCGCCGCTCGGTCGTCGCGATCGGGCCCTTGCCGTCGATCGGATTGCCGAGACCATCGACGACGCGGCCGAGCAGTTCCTTGCCCACCGGCACGTTCACGATATCGCCGGTGCGGACGACGGTATCGCCCTCGCGGATCGCGCTATCGTCGCCGAAAATCACGATGCCGACGCTGTCGGCCGCGAGATTGAGCGCCATGCCCTTGAGGCCGGCGCCGGGGAATTCGACGAGTTCGCCAGCCATGACGTTCTGCAGCCCGAAAACCTGGGCAATGCCGTCACCGACGCTCAACACCTGACCGGTCTCGGTCACATTGGCGTCGGAGTCGAAGCTGGCGATCTGCTTCTTCAGGATCTCCGAGATCTCTGCCGGGCGGATCTCCATGTCAGGCTGCTCCCTTCATCGCGTATTGCAGTCGCTGGAGGCGCGACTTGAGGCTGGTATCGTAGAGGCGGGCACCGAGCTTGACGACGAGGCCGCCAAGGAGGCTCGGGTCCACCGATTGATGGATCTGCACGCGGCCATAGCCGAGTTCGGTGAGGCGCGCCCGCAGCTGGGTGGACTGCACCTCCGTCAGCGGATGCGCGGAGACGACCTCCGCCCGGACGACGCCGCGCTTCTTGTCCACCAGATCGGCGAAACCCTGCACGATCGAGCGGAGGAAGAACAGCCGGCGGTTCTGGGCGATGACGCCCACGAAATTCTGCACGATCGAGCCGAAGCCCTGCTCGGCCAGCACCGCGCGCACGGCTTTCGTGCTCTCCTGAATGTCGATCAGCGGATTGGCGAGAAAGGCCCGGAACTCGGCACTTTCGTCGATCAGGCGGCCGAGCGCGTCCATCTCCTCGATGACGCGATCGAGCCAGCCCATTTCCTCGGCATGATCGAAAAGCGCGGTCGCATAGCGCCCGGCCAGGATTTGGTTCGAAGAGTGATTACCGGCGCCCGCGGCCACGTGTCCTACCCGCCATCAGTTGTCGAGACGTTCCTGAGACGTTGTCCGAGAAACGGCTCCCGAGACGCCCACGCTCTCTATCGTCGATGGCGCGGAACTATCATAGGGGGTCCGGCGAAGCAACGGAGCTTAACGCGCTTTCATCTCCGGAAATCGCACTGGACGGGGGAAATCACCCGGGGCTGGGTTTTCCCCGCGGCCCGAGCGATCAGAGGAAGCTCACCGGATCGACATCGACATCGACCCGCACGCCCCGCGGCACGGCAACCGCGCCGAGCCAGCCGCGCAGGATCGGCTGCACCGCGATATCCCGCCGGGTGCGCAACAAGAGGCGGCGGCGGTGGCGGCGGCGCAGCATGGCGAGCGGCGCCGGGGCGGGGCCGAGAACCTCCACCCCCTCGCCCGCCGGCGCGGCGCGGCCGAGGGCGGCGGCGATACGGTCAGTCTCGGCCATGTCCTCGCCATGCACGATGAGGGCGGCGAGGCGCCCGAAGGGCGGCCAGTGGCCGGGGCGGCGAGCTTCGGCCTCGGCCGCCATGAAGGCCGCGCTATCGCCCGCGACGAGCGCCTGGATGACCGCGTGTTCGGGCGCGAAGCTTTGCAGCAGCACCTCGCCCGGCGCCTCCGCCCGCCCTGCCCGGCCCGCCACCTGATGCAGCAGCTGCAAGGTGCGCTCGCCCGCGCGCAGATCACCCCCGGCGAGGCCGAGATCGGCATCGATCACGCCGACCAGGGTCAGGTGCGGGAAATGCCAGCCCTTGGCGACGATCTGGGTGCCGATGATCAGATCGATCTCCCGCTCTACGATGGCGCGCGCCGCCGCGGCCGCACCTTCGGCGCCGCCGATCGTATCACTCGCCATCACCAGCCGCCGCGCCTCGGGGAACAGTGCCGCCGCCTCTTCGGTGATCCGCTCCACCCCCGGGCCGACGGCGGCGAGGCTATCCTCCGCCTCGCAGGCCGGGCAGGCCTCCGGCACCGGCAGGGTATGGCCGCAATGGTGGCATTGCAGCAGGCGTCGCGCGCGATGCTCGACGAGCCAAGCGGTGCAGTGCGGGCAGGCGAAGCGATGGCCGCAATGGCGGCAGAGGGTGAGCGGGGCATAGCCGCGGCGGTTAAGAAAGAGCATCGCCTGCTCCCCGCGGGCGAGCGTGGCCTCGATCGCCGCGACCAGCGGCGGGGCGATGAAGCGCCCGCGCTCCGGCGGATGCTGGCGGAGATCGATCGCCGTGACGTGCGGCAGCGCCGCGCCGCCATGGCGGGCCGCGAGGGTGAGGTGCCGGTAGCGCCCGCTTTCGGCATTGATCAGCGTTTCGAGGCTCGGCGTCGCCGAGACCAGCGCCACCGGGATCGCCTCGATCCGCGCGCGCACCACCGCCATGTCCCGCGCATGGTAGATCACCCCCTCTTCCTGCTTGAAGGCGCCCTCATGCTCTTCATCGACGATGATGAGGCCGAGAGCGGCGAAGGGCAGGAAGAGCGCCGAGCGCGCGCCGACGACGACGGCAGCCGAGCCATCGGCGACCGCGCGCCAGGTGCGGCGCCGCAGAGCCGGGGAGAGTTCGGAATGCCAGACCGCCGGGGGCACGCCGAAGCGGCGCTGGAAGCGTTCGAGAAACTGGCTCGACAGCGCGATCTCGGGCAGCAGGATGAGGCTCTGCCGGCCGAGGCGGATGGCTTGCGCCACCGCTTCGAGATAGGTCTCGGTCTTGCCCGAACCCGTCACCCCTTCGAGCAGGATGGGGCAGAACGAGGCCTGGCGGACGGCGGCGCCTAGCGCCTCCGCCACCGCCGCCTGGCCAGGCGAAAGCTGCGGCGCACCGGCATGGGCGGGGTCCGGTAGGGCCGCGGCCCGATCGGCGCCGAGGCTGACCGGGCGGAGCCAGCCGCGCTCCGCCATGGCGTGCAGCGTCCCCGGGCTGACGCCCGCTGCCGCCGTGAGCGCCGCCTGGGTGAGCGCCCCGCCTTCGCCGAAGGCTGCCAGAACGCGCGCGCGGGCCGGCGTCAGGGCGCGGCCCTCCGGCCGCTGCTCGCCGAGCGCGAAGCCCGGCCGCTCCTCCCGCGCCAGGGGGGCGAGCAGCGGCGCGCGGATCGCCATGGCCAGCACCTCGCCGGGTGCGGTGAGGGTGTAGCGGGCGACCCAATCGATGAAGCGGCGGAGCGCGGGGGCGAGCGGCGGCAGACCCGGCACCGGCAGCGCTGTCTTGAGCCGGTGCGCGGCGAGGCCCGAAGCCGCCGCGCCATCCCAGACGACACCATGCAGCTGCCGGCCGTGCAGCGGCGCCTGCACGATCGTCCCCGGCGGCGCCTCCCGCCCCGGCGGCAGACGGTAATCGAGCGGGCCCGCGAGCGGCACCGGCAGCAGGACGGGCACGACCTCCCCGCTTTCCGCCCGCGCGCCCAGAAGATCCTGCTCAGCCCCGCTCATCGCGCCTCGTCTCGCGCGCTGCCCGTCAGCGCCTTGCCTCGCATAGCGCGGGGATAGGCGATAAAGAAAGCAGGCGGGCATCGAAGGGGAGAGCGCATCGCGATGATGGCGGAAGCGCTACGGCAGGCGTGGCTGGGCTGGCTCGGCGGCGAGCGGCGGGCGGCCGCCCTCACCCTCGAAACCTATGGGCGTGACGTGGCCGGCTTCCTCGGCTTCCTCACCCGCCATCTCGGCGGGGAGCCGGCGGCGCAGACGCTCGCCGAACTGCGGACCACGGATTTCCGCGCCTGGCTGGCCGAGGAGGCAGCCCAGGGCGCGGGCAACGCCACGCGCGCCAAGAAATTCGCCGCTCTCCGCTCCTTCCTCCGCTATGCCGAACGCGAACATGGCATCGCCAATGCGGCGGTCGCGCTGGTGGCGACGCCGCGCGCCAGGAAGCCCCTGCCCCGGGCACTCGCGGTCGAAGCCGCCCGCGCTGTCGCGACCGATATCGGCGAGATCGCCGGGGAGGCGGCCTTGCAGGCGCGCGATACCGCGCTCTTTACGCTGCTCTATGGCTGTGGCCTGCGCATCTCGGAAGCCTTGGGGCTGAACCGGCGGGATGCCCCCTTGCCCGGCAGCGACACGCCGCTCCGCCTGCGCGGCAAGGGCGGCAAGACCCGCATCGTGCCGGTGCTGCCCATCGCACGCGCGATGATGGCGCGCTGGCTCGCCTTCCACTGGCAGGATGAGCCGGAGGCGCCGCTCTTCCTCGGCGCCCGCGGCCGCCGGCTCGACCCCGCGATCGCCCAGAAGACGCTGCGGGAGTTTCGCCGGCTGAACGGCTTGCCCGAACACGCGACCCCGCATGCGCTGCGCCATTCCTTCGCGACCCACCTGCTGGCGCAAGGGGCCGATCTGCGCGCCATCCAGGAACTGCTCGGCCATGCCAGCCTCTCCACCACCCAGCGCTACACGGCGGTCGATAGCGCGCAGCTGATGGCGACATGGCGCCGCGCCCATCCCCGCGCCTGAGGGGGGACAGGCTGCACGCGCCCGGCACCGCCGCCGGCTTGAAAACCGCCGCCCGCTCCGGCATGTGCGGCCGATGAGCATCGAGATCTTGGATGGCGCAGGGCCGATCCCCCCAGCCGCGCGGGGCGCGACCATCGCGCTGGGCAATTTCGACGGCGTGCATCTCGGCCATGCCGCGGTGGTGCGCACCGCCCATGCGGCGCGGCCGGGGGCGCCGCTCGCGGTGCTGACCTTCGAGCCGCATCCGCGCGAATATTTCCGCCCCGGTGACCCGCCCTTCCGCCTCACCCTGCTGGCGGAGAAGGCCGCGGCACTTGCCGCGCTGCAGGTCGATCTGCTCTTCGTGCTGCGCTTCGACCATGCCTTCAGCCTGCAGCCGGCCGAGCATTTCGTGGCGGAGATCCTGCACGCGCAGCTGGGCGCCAGCCATCTGGTCTGCGGCGCCGATTTCGCCTTCGGCCACCGCCGGGGGGGCGATGCGGCTTTCCTCGCGGCACGGGCGGAAAGCCTCGGCATCGGCCTCTCCGTCACCCCGGCGCTGACGGATGCCGCGGGCCCGGTTTCCTCCACCCGCATCCGGCGGCTCTTGCAGGATGGCTACCCCGAACGCGCCAATGCGCTGCTCGGCCGCGCCTGGGCAATCCGCGGCGTGGTGGCGCAGGGCGACCAGCGCGGCCGGACGATCGGCTTCCCGACCGCCAATGTGCCGCTCGGCCGCCATCTGGAACCGGCGCGCGGGGTTTATGCGACCCGCGTGCGCCTCGCCGATGGACGGAGCTTCGGCGGGGTCGCCAATATCGGCCTGCGCCCGACCGTCGGCGAGGGGCTGGCAAGCCGGCTCGAAGTACATCTCTTTGATTTCGCGGAGGATCTGTACGGCCAGGAGATCACCGTCTCCCTGCTCAGCTTCCTGCGCGAGGAGCAGAAGTTTCCGAATTTCGCCGCGCTCCGCGCCCAGATCATGCAGGACGCGGCAGAGGCGCGCCGCACGCTCGCGGGTTTCGCTTCGTAACACCCTTCCACGCTTCGGCCATCTTTCGCCCATAGCGGGCCGCAGGCGGCTGCCCATATGGCATTGCAGAAGGAGGGCCCCGTCGATGAGCAAGGCATGGCTTGTCAGGCTGGGCGCCGGCGCTCTGATCGCGCTGTCGCTCGGCGGCTGTTATTACCCCTATGGCTGGTACGGGCATCCGCATTACTGGCATGGTGGTCCGCCGCCCCCGCCACCGCCACCGCGCTACTACTGGCATTGATGCCTGTCCGCTGAGGGCGCGCGCCTAGACCTGAGGCGGGGGTGCGGGCGGCTCCCGTTCCCGGCCCACCGCCAGCCCACCAAAAAAAGAAGCCCGCGAGGCCGTGTGCCCGCGGGCTTCTTTCCGATAGGAAGTCGGATGTCTCAGGCGGCAGCGCGACGCGTGAAGGCCGCCGGCACCTCGGCGATCGCACGGTCGATCAGCCCGGCATCGGATTCAGCGGAGAAGCCTTGCGCCAAAGCCTCCGTCGCCGCGGCGATCGCGACATCGACGGCGGTTTCCCGCACTTCGGCGATCGCGGAAGCGCGGGCGGCGTCGATCCGCTCCTGCACCATCCGCTCCCGCGCCGTGGCACGCAGCTCGGCCTCGGCGGTGAGTTCGGCGGCGGTGCGGACCGCTTCTTCGCGCGCACGGTCCAGAATATCCTTGGCTTCGGCCAGAGCGTCCGCGCGGCGCTTCTTCGCGTCCCGCAGCATCGCCTCGGCCTCCGCCTTCAGACGCGCCGCCTCGTCCAGCGCCTCACGCACGCCATCCGCCCGCCGATCGAGCGCGGCGAGGATCGGGCCGACGATCTTACGGCCGAAGAGGGCGAGGAAGATGATGAGCGCGACGAAAACCCAGAAGGCCCCGTGCGCCCAGGGCGCCATCATCAGAGATTCGTATTGCATCCTGCGATCTCCGGTTCAGGCCAGGCCGCGAGCGGAGAGGGCATTCTCGACCCCGCGCGACAGCGCGGCGTCGTTCGCCGCAGCCCCGGTGAGGCGGGCCATGAGAACGCCGGCCGTCTCGGCCGCGATCGGGCGGATCGCCGCCATCGCCTGCGCGCGGGCCGCCGCGATCTCCGCCTCGGCTTCGGCAAGCCGCGTCTCGAGCTTGGCCGCGAGTTCGGCCGCCTGGGCCGCCGCCTGGGCCTTGGCAGCCTCCGTCGCCTGGGCGACGGCGGCATTCGCCTCATCCCGCGCCGAGCGGATGGCGGCCTGCAATTCGGCTACCGCCGCATCGGCCTCCACCTTCGCCGCATGCGCCGCATCGAGATCCACCTGAATCCGCTGCGCCCGATCGGCGAGGATACTGCCGACGCCCGGCAGCGCCCAGCGCGACAGGATGAGGTAAAGCACGACGAGAAGGATGACGAGCCACACCACCTGGCTGCCATTCAGCGGATTGCTGAAATCCATCTGCGGCATGTTGGAACCGGCATAGGCGGCACCCGGCAAGCCGAGCAGACCTCCGCCGATCAGCGAGGATGGGGTGAATAGGCGGCGCATGGCGTGGTTCGGCGTCCGTCTCTGATCAGGTGAAGAGAATGACGAGGGCGATGACGAGGGCGTAGAGCGCCACCGCTTCCGTCAGCGCGAAGCCGAGCAGAACGTCGCGGAACATGCGGTCACGCGCGGCCGGGTTGCGGCCGACGGCGGAGACGAAGCTGCCGAAGAGATTGCCGATACCAACGCCGGCGCCCGCCACGCCGATGGTGGCGAGACCCGCGCCGATATCCTTGGCGAGCAGCGGAGCAGAAATATCCATAATCCGTTTGTCCTTTCAGGAGTCCAGGTCAGTGCATATGCACGGCGTCGTGCAGATACAGACAAGTGAGGATGGCGAACACATAGGCCTGCAGGCAGGCCACCAGAAGCTCAAGACCAAAGAGCGCGATATTGAGCCCGAGAGGGATGATGGAGGCGACGACGCCGAAAACGCCGAGGCTCGCGGTGAGCAGGATCATGAAGCCGGCGAAAACCTCGAGCATCACGTGGCCGGCCGTCATATTGGCGAAAAGTCGAACCGAGAGCGAAACGGGGCGCGAAAGATAGGAAATGATCTCGATCGGCACCAGCATCGGCAGCATCCAGCCCGGCACGCCGGCAGGCACGAAGAACCTGAAAAAGCCGAAGCCATGGATGTAGAAGCCGACGGCGGTCGAAAAGATGAAGACGAACAGCGCCATGGTGAGGGTCACCACGATGCCGCTGGTATAGGCGAAGAAATAGGGGAAAAGGCCGAGCAGGTTGCCCAGCAGGATGAAGACGAAAAGCGTGAAGACCAGCGGGAAGAAGCGCCGCCCCTCTTCGCCGATCGTATCCAGGCACATGTTGTGGACGAATTCGTAGAAGGTTTCGACGAGAGACTGGATGCGGCCCGGCACCAGCGCCCGCCGGCGCAGCGCGAGCGAGAAGACGACCGCGACGATGACGACCGCGACCAGCATCATCTCGTTGGAATTGGTGAAATTGACGGCGGCGCCGATGGGGCCGAGCCCCGTCGTCAGCCGGAATTGGCCTAGCGCGTCAATCGAAGGACCAGCCATGAACGTTTCCCGAGCCCCAAGCCTTAAGCCTTGCCCCCCGGGCCCATTGCCCGGAAGACATTACGCAAACCCGCCGCCGCGCCGAGGGGCACGAAGGCGATCATGAACAACGGCCGCGTGTGCAAAAGCCGGTCCAGCCCCCAGCCGATCACCACCGCGATCACCAGCGCCGCGACCATCTCCACACCGAGCCGGAGCGCGAGCCGCAAGGCATTGCCATCCAGGCTCGCGGCCTCCCCCATCTTCCTGGGCTGCCGGCCGAGCTTGGCGCTTCCTTGCGCCTTCGCCAAGCGTTCCTCGAAAGATTTCTCTTTCTGGTCCTCGCTCATCCGCTGCCCCCAACTACCGTTCAGGCCCGTGCGAAACTCACCCGGCCCGGGGCACCCGTCTGCTACCGACCCCCCCCCTTGGTGTCAAGAAAGCAACATGCGCTTCATGCGGCTTTCCGCGCATTGGGCCCTGCCCGAAGCCCATAGCGGAACGTCCGGGGGAGGCGTCGGTCACAGATAGGGGAGCAGCAGGCGGGCCGCGGCATCGCGCAGCATGATGAGATAGGGGCGTTCGCGCAACGTCTCGAGCGTGATCGGCACGCCGCGGCACCGCTCGATGAGCGCCGAGAGGCTCTCCGCCAGCGGCTCGTCATAAACTTCCACGCAAAGCTCGAAATTGAGACGGAAACTCCGCATATCCCAGTTGCTGCTGCCGATGAGGGACCATCCGCCCTCGATCACCATGATCTTGGAATGGCGGAAGGGCGGCGGGCAGAGCCAGAGCCGCACGCCGCGCCGCAGCAGAAAGTCGATATTGGCGCGCACCGCCCAATCCAAGATCCGATGATCGCCGGTTTGCGGGATGACGATATCGACCGCGACCCCCCGCATCGCCGCGAGGCCAAGGGCGGTGATGACGCGTTGATCCGGCAGGAAATAGGGGGTCATGACCTCGATGCGGCGCCGCGCGCAGGCAATCGCCTGCAGCACGGCATATTCGATCTTCTCGAGATCCTCGTCCGGCCCGGCGGTGATGACACGGCCGAGGCTTTCCCCCCGCGGCTCCAGCGGCGGATACCAGGCCGCGCCGTCCAACTCCTCGCCCGAGACGAAATCCCAATCCCGGGCGAAGGCCTGAACGAGCTGGGCGACCACCGGCCCCTCGATGCGGAAATGGGTATCCTCGACCGGATCGGCCGGATCTAGCGCGATGCGGTTCTGATCGGCGATGTTGACGCCGCCGGTAAAGCCGATCCGCCCATCCACCACCAGAATCTTCTTATGGCTGCGAAGATTGAGGAAGGGCATGCGCCAGGGCATGAGCGAATGCATGAAGCGGCCGGCCGGAACCCCCGCCGCCCGCAACCGGCTATAGGCGGGGGAGCGCAGCCAGCCGCCACCGATGCCATCCACGATGACCCGCACGGCGATCCCCCGCACTTGAGCGGCGCTCAGGGCTTCGATGAAGCGCGTGCCGATCTCGTCGGCATGGAAAATATAGCTGGAGAGGCCGATGCTGTGCTGCGCCGCTTCGATCGCCGCCAGCATGGCGGGATAGGCTTCATCGCCGCTATGCAGCGTCTCGATCCGGTTGCCGCCTTCCAGCCGCCGGCCGGTGATGCGCCCGATCCCGTGCTGGAGCGGGCCGAGCCCGTGCTCCAACCGCTCCGCCCGGGCTTGATCGCCGCGCGTGCGGGGATGGCGCACGCCTGAGGAGGCGCGCAGCTTCACCGCCCGGCGGCTGACGCGGTTGATGCCGAGCATGAAATAGGCGATGCCGCCGAAAAAGGGCGCGAACCAGGAGAGGCCGATCCAGGCGGCGGCCGAGGAGACATCCCGCTTGGTGCGAAGCACATGCAGCGTGACGGCAAGTGCGATCAGCAGCCCGAGCGAAAGCTCGGCCCGCGGTCCGAGGCGCGTCAGATACTCAAACCATTCGACCATGCCCGCCCTTCCTCATATCAAAGGCGCCCGGCCGCCGGCGGCGGCGGCACGGGCCGCGCCCGCTCTCAGCGCGGCGGAATCCAGCCCTCGGCGGCGAAGAACTGGGCGAAATTGGCAGCGACATGCTCAGCCAGCACTTCGCCATCCTTGGCGAGACCGGTGCGACCCCGCTTCACGGTGCCGGCGGCAGCTCCCGCCGCGGCGAGAGCCACATGCCCCGCGGCAAGCCCCGCAGCCCCAACCGCGAGGCCCGGGGTGCGGCCGGAATTGGCCTCCGCATCATAGCTTTGCAGCGGCTGGAGGCGATGATTGGGGCGCACCTGCAACAGCGCGCTCGTCGCATAGACGGTGCTTTTGCCGGCGCCGAAGCCAATAACCGCGCGGCGGGCGGCATTGCCGGCATCGACGCCGGTAATCTGCCCCTGCACCACCACATCGCCGGGGCGCAAGCGCGCGCGGCTGCGCGCATCGGCGGCAACCGCCGGCAGGCCAAGCGCATTGATCCGGGCGATCAGGGTCTCGCTGATCGCCTCCTGCACCTCTTGCGCGATCTGTCGGCGGGCGGCGGCGGGATCGGCCGTTTGCGACAGCGCTTCGAGCCGCGCGCGCATGCCCTTATCGAGCTGGATGGTCTTCGGGTCGATCGTGAAGGGATAGACATAGACGAGGCCGGGCCGGGGCAGTTGGGCGCCGCCTGCCGCAGGTGGGGCGACATACTGCGCCGCGTGCCCGCTGGCCCCACCCGCGCAGCCGGCGAGCGGCGCAAGGCCGAGGAGCAGCAGAAGGCCGAGGCCCCGCCGCCGGGAGGGCAGGATGTCGTCGGCAGCCGCCGCGGGGGGGATGGACGAGGCAGACAGGTCGTTGGGCATAGGGGGGGCTCCGGATGATCGGGCCGCACCAGACCACGCCGCCGCGCTGCGCTGCAAGCGGGCCCCGGGTTTGGCCGCCGGGCTGGTGCGCGGGCGGGGAAAGAGCTAACCCCTGCCGGCAAACCGGACCGAGGTGGCAATGCCGATGGATGATGGGACCGTGATCCACAACCTCAACCCCGAGCAGGCCGTGGCACGGCTGGAATTCGCCTATGACCGCGCCTGCGGCGCGCTCCGCGCGGCCCTTGCCCGCTACGCGCGGGAGGGCATCCCGCCGAGCGCCGAGGAGCGGCGGCAGTTCCGCTATCCGCGGCTGGACGTGGAATGGCGCCCCGGCGGCCGCGCCCCCTTCACCACCCGCGCCTGGGCCAAGCTGCAGAAGCCCGGGCTCTATACGACGACGGTGACCCAGCCGGCGCATTTCCGCTCCTACCTGCTGGAACAGTTGCAGCCGCTCGTCTCCGAATACGGGGTGCGGCTCTCCATCGGCGTGAGCGACCTCGAAATCCCCTACCCCTATGTGACCGAGGGGGGCGACGAATTCGCCCATGGCACCGTCGAGGTCGCGGATCTCGCGCGCTATTTCCCGACCCCGCGCCTCGCGACCGTGGGCGACGAGGTGGCCGACGGCATCTGGCTGCACGAGCCGGGCGGGGCCCGGCCGCTGGCGCTGTTCGATGCGGTGCGCACGGATTTCTCGCTCAAGCGGCTCGCCCATTACACCGGAACCGATTGGCGGACGATCCAGCCCTGGATCCTGCTTACCAATTACCAGCGCTATGTCGATGGCTTCGTCCGCTATGCCCTGGCCGAGCTGCAGCGGCCGGACAGTGCCTATACCGCGCTCCACCTTCCCGGCGGCGGCCAGGTGCTGCGCGAGACCCCGCCCGAGGAGGCCGCGGCGCTCGTCGCCCGCGCGCCATGGCAGAGCTTCCAGATGGCGGCCTACAACCTTGCCCGCGGCGACGGCCAGGGCGGCATCACCATCGTCAATATCGGCGTCGGGCCTTCCAACGCCAAGAACATCACCGACCATCTGGCGGTGCTACGCCCGAATTGCTGGCTGATGATCGGCCATTGCGGCGGGCTACGGCAGAGCCAGGTGATTGGCGATTACGTGCTCGCCCACGGCTATCTGCGGCGGGATCGCATCCTGGACGAGATCCTGCCACCGGAAGTGCCGGTCCCGGCGCTGGCCGAGGTGCAGCTCGCGCTTCAGGAGGCGGCGGCACGGGTGACGGGCGAACGCGGCGAGGCGCTGAAGCGCCGGCTGCGCACCGGTACGGTGGTGACCTATGACGACCGGAACTGGGAACTCCGCTGGGCGCATGAGCGGCGGCGGATCAATCTCAGCCGGGCGATCGCGGTTGATATGGAAAGCGGCACCCTGGCGGCCCAAGGCTACCGGCTGCGGGTGCCCTATGGCACGCTCCTCTGCGTCTCGGACAAGCCGCTGCACGGCGAGATCAAGCTGCCCGGCGCCGCGACCTCCTTCTATCAGCGCGCGGTGGGCGAACATCTGGCGATCGGGCTCGAAACGATCAACGTGCTGCGGGGCGAGTTGCACACGCTGCATTCGCGCAAGCTGCGCGCCTTCGACGAGCCGGCCTTCCGCTGAAACGCCCCCTCCCGGCGCCTATCCGCCGCGATAGGTGCTGTAGCCGAAGGGCGAGAGGATCAGCGGCAGGTGGTAATGGCCACCGCCGGCGGCGAGCCGGAAGCGGATCGGGATAAGGTCGTAGAAGCTCTCGGCGCCGCAGCGCGCCTGATAGGCCCCTGCCTCGAACACGATCTGGTAGATGCCGGGCAGCAGCGGTACCGCGCGATCGAGCGCCCAGCGCCCGGCGCCATCGCTCACCCCGGCAGCGAGTGCCACCGGGCTCTCCGCCTCGATCCGGCTGAGGCTGAAGGCGAGCCCGGCGCCGGGGCCGCCACGCGCGGTATCGAGGATATGCAGGCTGAGCGAGAGCTCCCCCGCGGCCGCGGCGCCGGCCGGCGGGCCTTCCTCGACAAGCGCTTCCAGCCGGAAGCCGGCGATCTTTAGAACTTCGGCGAGCGCGGCTTCGAACTCCGCCGCCGGCGGCGCGGCGAGACGCTCTTCGAGCGCGCGGAGGATCGCCGCGCGATCCTTCTGCCCGCCCA
>NZ_BAAFHD010000010.1:0-150692 GCF_054665095.1 Acidisoma sp. C75 | reverse complement strand
GGGCCGGCGCCCCGCCGCGGCTGCCGCGATCCATGGCGTTTTTTCAAAAACGCCGGACAAATGTGCGGAAAAAGCCGCGGGCGACAGCGCATTCAGCGCGGTGAGCGACAGTTTCGCGGCGGGCTCCGGCGGTTGCGTCATTTGTTCCGTCTCCCGGCTTTTGTGAGGGCAACATCGGCTGAAGAATTTTTCATCGCAAGGGGTCTTGAAGCGCGGTTTGCGATAGGTCAGACCATTGACACCCCAAAAGCGCATGCCCCAGATAGGCGGGCGCGCGCCGTCCCGGCGCGAGTGTGCCGCGGGCCAAGCCACGTCACCAGAATATAACGAGACTCGGGCAGCCTCCTCCTGAACAGCGCCCGAATTTTGGGGAGTTTCCATGACCGACGATCAGGACCGCAAGACCCTGCTGAATGATGAAACGGGCCCGAGCCATGCGGCACTCCGCCGCCGCGGCCTGCTGACGGGCGCGACCGCCGGCGCCGCGGCGACCATGCTCGCCGGCCTCGCGACCCAGGCGCGCGCCGCGAGCACCGCTTTCCCGAACCATCCGCGCTGGAAGTTCGTCTTCGTCAACCACGTGACGACCAACCCCTTCTTCGTGCCGACGCAGTACGGCATCGCGGACGCTTGCAAGCTGCTCGGCTGCAGCTATCAGTGGACCGGCTCCGAGACGAGCGATGCCGGGCAGATGGTGAACTCCTTCAACGCGGCCATCGCTTCCAAGGCCGATGCCATCGCCTGCTGCCTCGTCGATCCGAAGGCGTTCAACGCGCCGACCGATGCCGCCCTGCAGGCCGGCATTCCGGTCTTCGCGTATAATGCGGACGTGCCGCCCGGCAGCCCGAACAAGCGCCTCGCCTATATCGGCCAGGATCTCTACCAGGCCGGCTATCTGATGGGCGAGCGGATCGCGAGCCTGGTCGATTCCGGCAAGGTCGCGCTCTTCATCGCGACGCCGGGCCAGCTGAACATCCAGCCCCGCCTCGACGGCGCCAAGGCGGCGATCGCCAAATCCGGCAAGGCGATCACGGTTTCCGAAATCGCGACCGGCGCCACGATCAACGAGGAGCTTGGCAAGATCCAGGCCTATTACCTCGGGCATCAGGACGTGAAGGGCATGTTCGCGGTGGATGCCGGTTCCACGCAGAGCATCGCGCAGACGATGAAGCAGTATGGCCTCGTCAAGAAGGGCATCCATGGCGGCGGCTTCGACCTGCTGCCGAAGACGCTCGAACTGATCAACGAGGGCGTCCTCGACTTCACGATCGACCAGCAGCCCTATCTGCAGGGCTTCTACACCGTGATGGAAATGTTCCTCTTCATGGCGTCCGGCGGGCTGAGCGGCCCGGCCGACATCAATACCGGCCTGAAGTTCGTGACCAAGGACGGCGTCGGCCCCTACCTCAAGACGAAGACCCGTTACGAGGGCAATTCCAGCACGCCGCAGATCGTCCCGCGCTCCGGCCCGATCGGCTAAGTTCAGCGAAAGCGAGCCGGCCGGCGCCCTCATCGGCGCCGGCCGGCTTTGCCGCAAGCGCATTGTTATTGATTGGAGAACCAGTGAGCGCACACATCGAAAAACCCTCACCGGCGAGTCCCGGGGCCCCAGCCCGGCCGCATATCGGAACGCGGAGCCTGCACGGCTTCCTGAAGATCCGTGAGGGCAGCATCCTGGTCGTCGCGATTCTTCTCGTCATCTACTTCGAGAGTTCGAACGGCAACTTCCTGACGCGGCCGAACTTGCAGACGCTGTCGCAGATGCTGTCGCCCTGGGTGATCATCGCCGCCGGCGAGATCATGCTGCTCATCTGCGGCGAAATCGACCTCTCGGCCGGCATGGTCTTCGCGCTCGCGCCCTTCCTGATGTATTTCGCGCATCAAGCCGGCGTGCCGCTGATCCTCTCTTTCGTGCTCGCCCTCGCCGGTGTCGGCCTCATCGGCCTGTTCAACGGCCTCGTCTCGGTCAAGCTGCGCGTGCCGTCCTTCATCACCACGCTCGGCACGATGTTCCTCATCAACGGCTTCACGCTGACCATTTCGAGCGGCTTTCCCGTTGATACGCCAACCAACGGTCTCTTCACCTTCCTGATGGGCAACGGCGGCTTCGCCGAAGTCATCTGGGCGGTCGTCATCGTCCTCCTCATGCACGGCGTCCTGCGTAATACCCGCTGGGGCCTGCACACCACCGCCGTCGGCGGCAATCTCATTGGCTCGGCCGAATCCGGCATCCATGTCTCGCGCATCAAGATCGGCAACTTCGTCATCACCGCGATCCTCGCGGGCCTTGCCGGCATCCTCGAAGCCTCGCGCATCGGCTCGACCGATCCGCTGGCCGGCGGCGCCAACATGATGTTCATGGCGGTTGCGGCCTCGGTGATCGGCGGCACCTCCCTCATGGGCGGCTCGGGCACCATCATCGGCGGCCTCTTCGGCGGCCTCGTGCTCGCCGTGCTGCAGGATGGCTTCACGATCAACGGCATCAATGCCTTCACCTTCAACATCATCATCGGCGCGGCGATCCTGCTCGCCATGATCATCAACATCCACTTCGCCCGGATGCGCACGATGCGGAGGAGCAAATGAGCGAGGCTCAACAGATGGCCACCGCCGCCCCTGCGGGTGCGCCCGGCGTGGAAGCGCTGCGCGGGGAAAACATCGTCAAGCGGTTCGGTGCCGTCACCGCGCTGAACGGCGTCTCCCTGCACCTGCGGCGGGGCGAGATGCTCGGCATCCTCGGCGATAACGGGGCCGGCAAGTCCACCCTCATCAAGATCCTCACCGGCTATCAGGCGCCCACCAGCGGTCAGCTCACCATCAATGGCGAGCCGGTCGCCCTCAAATCGGTGGATCACGCCCGCGCCCTCGGCATCGAATGCGTCTATCAGGATCTGGCCCTGGTCCCGAGCCTGTCGATCTACCACAACATGTTCCTCAACCGGGAACCGCTGCGCGGCGGCCCGCTCCGACTGCTCGACCACAAGACCATGCGCCAGCGCGCGGCCGATGCGCTCGAGGATATCGGGGTGAACATCCCGAATGTGAATGAGGAAGTCTCGATGCTGTCGGGCGGGCAGCGACAGGCCGTCGCCATCGCGCGCGCGGTTTATTCCAAGGCGAAGATCCTGCTGCTCGACGAGCCGCTCGCCGCCATGGGTGCCCGCGAATCCGGCCTCATCCTCGACCTCATCGAGCGGCTGAAGAAGCGCGGCGATCTCTCGCTCATCATGATCGCGCATAACTACGCGCAGACGCTGGAAGTGGCCGACCGGATCATGATGTTCCAGCATGGTGAAGTGACCTTCGAGCGCGCCTCGGCCGAGACTTCGGTGCCGGAACTGCTCGATGTCGTCCGCCGCAACTACAAGGTGGTGCGGGGCGCGCACTAAGCGGCGCGCCTCCCCCTCCCGCCAAGCGGCTCGCCTGGTTTAAGCGAGCCTCTCGGACCCGCCCCTCGCCGGGATCGCCCCTCACCGGGCGATCCCGGCCCAAGGGCCTGATGCCCGAGCCTCTTCCCCGCTGCAGGTCTGGCCTTCGCCCGCTTTCAAGTTACAGGACCGCTGCCGTCCTGTATAAGACGCACGTCATCGTCCAGAAGCGGGTCACTCCTCCATGTTCATCGAGACCGAAGGCACGCCGAATCCGGCGACCCTCAAATTCCTCCCGGGCCGCGCGGTGATGGGAAGCACGACGGCTGACTTCTCCTCCCCCGAGACGGCCGACCGCAGCCCGCTCGCCAGCGCGCTCTTCACCCTGCCCGGCGTCAGCCGCGTCTTCCTCGGGCATGATTTCATCACCGTCACCAAGACGGAAGAGGAAGCCTGGGCAGACCTCAAGCCCCAGGTGCTCGGCACGCTGGTCGATCACTTCGTCGCCGGACGGCCGGTGATGATCGCCGAGCATCAGCCCGCGATGGCTGAGGACGTCTCGCCCGAGGATCAGGAAATCGTCGATCAGATCAAGGAGCTGCTCGATACCCGGGTGCGCCCGGCGGTGGCCGGCGATGGCGGCGATATCGTCTTCCACGGCTATCGGGACGGGATCGTGAAGCTGCATATGCAGGGGGCCTGCAGCGGCTGCCCCTCATCGCGCGCGACCCTCAAGCATGGGATCGAGAATATGCTGCGCCACTACGTCCCCGAAGTGGTGGCGGTCGAACAGGTCGAGGAAGTCTGAGCGGGGCGCGAAGTCCCGCCTGCCTCTCCCTCGCCCAGAGCCTGCGCCGGCCGCCCCCTATTGCAGGGCCAGCGAATCACAGGCGGCCGGGATCGTCGCGGTTCGAGCTTGCTTGCGATCCGTCACATGATCCCGGCAGTCCCCTGCCGTGACCGTCGCCGGGCCAGGCTGCGCCACGGGGCCTGGGGGGCCCACGAAAAGCTTCATGTGAATCAGGTCTCCGACCTCGACATCCGCCACCGGCCGGCCGAGCGGCTTGATGATGCGGGCGAAATTCGGCGCGGCCGTGCGATCCGCCTGGCCGACGCGGCCGAACATGACCCAGACCCGGCCGCCCGCCGCCAGATGCTGGGCGGCGTGGAAGACATCCGTGGTCCAGTTCGACGCCGGGATGACCGTATCGTGCCGCTTGAGGAAGAAGTTCATCATATAGACGGGCAGTTCGTCTGACGCGAGGATGAGATCCCCGGGCTGCATCTCATGCGTCAGCGCGCTCGCCGCGAGATCCCAGCGCGGCTTGGTCTCGGCCCGGTAATAGGGCAGCAGGTTGAGCAGGGCGAGCACGCCGAGCAGGGCGATCGCCCCATCGCGCCAGCGCCGCGGCAAGGCATTGATGCCGAGCCCGACGAAGACCAGGAAGGGCACCGTGCTCCATAGCAGGTAGCGCGGCATCCAGAGCGGCTTGACGATGGAGATGAGGAGAATGAGCAGCGGCGGCACCGCTGCCGCGATGATGAGGGCGGCGATGAGCCCGGGCGGCCGGGCGCCCTGTTTGAGGCCGCGCCGCAGATAGATCAGCCCGAAGATGCCGAGGATGAAGACGAGCACGCCGAAGCCCGGCACGGCGGCGGGAAAGACGTGAAAGCTGATCAGCCGGGTGACGCGCATGAGATAGAGCGAGCCGACCACCGAGAGGAAGCTGTGCCAGGTGATCTGCGGCACCCAATTGGTGGCATTGGTCATCTTGCCATGGGTGAAATAGTCCATGGCGCCGAACCAAGGCAGGGTCAGCAGCAGAATGACCGCCTGGGCGATCAGCCAGCGGGAGAGGAAGCGCCGCCGATCGAAGCCGCGGCGATCGATCAGCAGCATGGCCAACGCCGCGAGATTGGCGGAAATGAGCCAGAAGAAAGCGGTGCTGAGCACGTAGAGGCCGCCGAGCGTGCCGAGCGTATAGACGATCCAGGGGCCGAGGCGTCCCCCCGCCGCACCGCGCGGCAGGCTGGCGGCGCGCGGATCCTGCGCCAGCTGCACGAAGCCGAGCAGCCCGATCGCCATCATCAGCAGGACGAAGGTATAGGAGCGCGCCTCCTGCCCATACTGCACCTGAAGCGGCGAGAGGGCGAGGAGAAGCCCGGCGACGAGCCCGGCCCTCCAGCCACCCAAGACCCGCCCGATGAGAAAGAGCACGCCGCAGCAGCCGGCGCCGAAAATCGCGGAGGGCAGGCGCAGCGCCATCTCCGTCATGCCATGGGCGCCGAACAGCCCGACCAGCGCGAAATAAGAGGGTAAGTGGTGATTGGCGAGGGAATTGGCCACCATGTCCCAGAAGGGAAGGCTCGCCCGCTCGACCGTCGTCACCTCGTCGAGCCAGAAGGGCATGTCAGCGATATCATAGATCCGGGCGATGAAGCCCACGATCAGGATCAGGACGAAGCAGAGCAGTGCCACGCGCCCTTCCGGCCACCCCGCCCGGGCGGGAGCGGGGCGCGCGGCTGCGGGGGTGGAGGGTAAGGGAGCAAGCGGAGTTTCAGGCATATCGTGTTCCACCGGAAACGGCACCGAGGGCCGCATGAGGCACCCAGATTGCGGCGGATTTGCAGCCTGCGCAGCCCCCCTTTTGCGTCACGTCGTTACAGGCGCCCCACCCCGCTCAGGCCCGCCGGTTGAGATCGCCGAGGAACCGATCCCGCCAGACGCCGAGGCTGTTGCGGCGGAGCATTGCCATCATCTCGCCATGGCGCTCCCGCCGCTCGGCGAGCGGCATGGAGAGCGCCTGCTCCAGCGCCTCCGCAATCTCGTCCGGGTCATGCGGATTGACCAAGAGCGCCGCCTTCAGCTCGCAGGCGGCACCGGCGAATTGCGACAGCACGAGGACGCCGGGATCGATCGGGTCTTGCGCTGCGACATATTCCTTGGCGACGAGGTTCATGCCATCCCGCATCGGCGTGACCAGCCCGACATCGGCGAGCGCATACATCGGCATCAGGCTCTGCCGTGCGAAGCCCTTGTTCAGGTAGCGCAGCGGCGTCCAGTCCAGCTCCGCGAAACGCCCGTTGATCCGCCCCGCCTCGCCTTCCAGCTCCAGCCGGATCTCCCGATAGGTCTCGACATCCGAGCGCGAGGGCGGCGCGATCTGGAGGAAGGTGACGGAGCCGCGGCGGCTCTCGTTCTGTTCGAGGAACCGCTCATAGGCGAGGAAGCGTTCTGCGAGGCCCTTGGAATAGTCGAGCCGATCGACGCTGATGATGAGCTTGGTCTCGCCGATCGAGGCATGCAGCTTCGCCACCTGCGGGCAGGCGAGGGCGGGGCTCGCCTGGGCGCGGATCTCCTCCGTCTGCACGCCGATCGGATAGACGCCGGTGCGCACGACGCGGCCGAAGGCCATCAGCGCGCGGCCGGGCAGCAGGTGGCCATCCGCCTCGCGCAGCACGTAATCCTCGAAGGCGCGGCGGTCGGCCTCGGTCTGGAAGCCGATGAGATCGTACTGGCAAAGGGCACGGGCGAGTTCGCCATGCACCGGGAGCGTCATGAAGACCGGGGCGGTGGGGAAAGGCGTGTGCAGAAAGATGCCGAGGCGGTTCTGCACCCCGCGCGCGCGGAGCGCCGCGGCGAGCCCGAGGAGGTGGTAATCATGTGCCCAGACGATATCCTCGCCAGCCAGGCCCTCGGCCACGGCTTGGGCGAAAAGATCGTTCACGCGCTTGTAGCCGGCATAGTGGCTGCGGGAGAAGCGGGCGAGCGAGGCGCGGTAATGCAGCACCGGCCAGAGGGCAGAATTGGCGAAGCCGCGGTAGTATTCCTCGTAATCGCTCTGCGCGAGATCGAGCATCTGCAGGCGGATGCGGCCCTTCTGCCGCTCCGGCTGAATAAGGCTCTGGCCATTGGCGGCGATATCGCCGCTCCAGCCGATCCAGAGGCCGCCCTTATCCTGCAAGGCATCGAGCACCCCGGCAGCGAGGCCGCCGGCGGTGGGCTGCCCTTCCTCGATCGGCGCCACACGGTTGGAGACCACGATAAGCCGGCCGGCCTCCGCCGCGCCCCGCAGGCCCGCGGCCGCGCCGCGCAGATCCGTCAGCGCCTGGCCGAAAATCGTCTCGTCCATCAGGGTCGTTCCTTCGAGAAGAGCGGCGGAGAGAGGGTGGAGGAGGCGACGATGGCGGGGCGCTTCACGCCGCCCGCACCATCGGAATGACGTTCTGGCGCGTCAGCAGATCCCGATAGGGGCCGGGCCGGGAGGAAAGCTCGGTCGGCGAGCCATCGTCCACCACCGCGCCATCATGCATGACGATGATGCGGTCGAAGTTGCGGAGGGTGGAGAGGCGATGCGCGATCGCGACCACCGTGCGGCCTTCCATCAGCGTGTCGAGCGCACCCTGGATCGCCTGCTCGGATTCGGTATCGAGGGCGGAGGTCGCCTCATCCAGCAGCAGCAGCGGCGCGTTCTTGAGGATGGCGCGGGCGATCGCGATACGCTGGCGCTGGCCGCCCGAGAGCTTGGTGCCGCGGTCGCCCACGATCGTCTCGAACCCCTCGGGGAGCGCCTCGATGAAATCGCGGCAGCGGGCGAGTTCGGCCGCGTGCAGCACCTCGGCCGTCGTCGCGGAGGGGCGGGCATAGCGGATATTCTCGAGCACCGAGCGATGGAAGAGCGAGATATCCTGCGGCACCACCGCCATGCCCTGGCGCAGGCTTTCCTGCGTCACCCGGGCGATCTCCTGCCCGTCGATCATGATGCGGCCCTCGCTCGGGTCATAGAAGCGCTGCATGAGGCTGAGAATGGTGGATTTGCCGGCGCCCGAGGAGCCGACGAGGCCCACGCGCTGGCCCGGCTCGATCGTGATCGAGACGCCCTTCAGCACTTCCGGCCGGCCCGGATAGGAGAAGCGCACATCATCGAAGCGCACACCCCCGGCCGTGAGCAGCAGCGGCCGCGCATTGGGCGCATCCGGCAGCGCATGCGGGATCAGCAGCGTCGTGGTCGCCTCTTCCAGCCGGGCGACATGCTGGGTGAGATCGACGAGGGCGACCGCGAGATCGCGGGTGCCGTGCAGAATGGTGAAGCAGAGCGAGCCGACGAGCACGATATCCCCCGGCGTCGCATGGCCCGCCGCCCAGAGCAGCACCGCCCAGGCCATCACACCGGCCGAGAAGATGGCGGTGATGACGGCATGCAGCAGGCGCAGCTTCTCCAGGTATTTGAGGCTGCCATAGCGCGCGCCCATCTCGTCGCCGATCGTCTCGGCGATGCGCTTCGATTCCCGAAACGTGGCGCCGAAGGCGCGCACCACGGCGATATTGCCGATGACATCGACAAGCTCGCCATCCACGCGGGAGGCAGCACTCGCATAGCTACGGTGAAGCGGGCCGCCGCGCTTGGCGAGGAAGAAGATGATCGCCGCGAGCGTCGCGCTGATGGCGAACATGGCGAGCGCCATCATTGGATTGACCGAGGTGACGAGGGCGATCGAGAAGATGACCGCGACGACCGGCGGCAGAATGTTCCAGGCGAGGGTGTTCTCGGTGGTGAAGATGGCATTGGCCGTGGCGGTGACGCGGCCGGCCAGCGTGCCGGGCAGACGATCGGCGAAATAGCTCGGGCTATGGCCGGCGAGGTGGTTGAAGAGATCCCGCCGCACATCGCCGGTGACTTCCACGAACAGCCGGGCAGCGATCCAGCCGCCGGCGCGCCACATGAGGTTGTCGGCCGCGATCAGCACGGCGAGCACGCCAAAGGCGATCCAGACACCGCGGAGCGCCGCGGCGCCATGGCCATGGGAGACCGCATCCACGAGGTTCTTGAGCCCATACTGGGTCATCACCGAGCAGAGCACCGCGACGAGCACGGAGGCGAGCACGCCGGCATGCGCCCAAGGGTGGCGGGCGACGAAATGCAGGAGGAACCGAATGGGGCGGCCGCGCAGGCCCAGGAGCGCGGCAGTCTTGCCGGGTGCGACCCCATCCGGCGCGCCGCCCGGGCCCGCCTCGTTCGCGAATGCGCCCTGCCGATCCGTCGCCGTTCGCCTCATCTCGCTCATACCAAACCCCTTCTGCATGGGGAGAGACCAGCGGCGCGAGCCTGGCTGATCATCCCTGCCTCATCCCTCAAGGAAGCCTCGCCGCCTGCACATGGTGCGCAAGCCAGGCGCCCGGCCATCACTTCGGGTTGACGAGACAGTTAAAATCAGATCGTAGCGGAAATAGGGCGACTTCCGACCAATTGCCTATTTTTCAAAGCTTTAGCGCCGAGATTTCGCCACATTCGGACCCGATGCTTCACAATGAGGTTCAGAGAATTGAACCAGGATGTGAACGAACCTAGCTATCTCGTTAGCAGTCAAAGGATTTGCCGTGAGAGCCCGCCATCCTAGGGCGGCACGGCGCTTGAGGAGTTTGTACTCAGATGCGTATCGCGCAAGTGTCCCCGCTTTATGAAGCCGTGCCTCCGCGCCTCTACGGCGGGACCGAACGGGTCGTCTCCTTCCTGACCGAGGAGCTGGTGGCCCAGGGCCATGAGGTGACGCTGTTCGCGAGCGGCGATAGCCGGACCGCGGCCAAGCTCGAACCCATGTGCGAAGAGGCGCTGCGGCTGAACCCGAATATCCGGGACCGGATGGCCCCGCATATGATGATGATGGAAGCGATCCGCGAGCGGGTGGACGAGTTCGATGTCATCCACTTCCATAATGACTATCTGCCGTTTTCCCTCTTTTCCCGCCAGCCGACGCCTTTCGTCACGACCATTCACGGCCGCCTCGACCTGCCGGAATTCGTCGAGATCTACGGCTCCTTCCCGAAGGTGCCGCTGGTTTCGATCTCGGATAGCCAGCGCGCCCCGGTGCCGAACCTCAACTGGGTGCGCACCGTGCATCATGGGCTGCCGACCAACCTCCTCACCCCGCGGGACGTGAAGCAGGACTATCTCGCCGTGCTCGGCCGTGTCTCGCCCGAGAAGGGCGTGGACAAGGCGATCCACATCGCCGGCAAGGCGGGGATGAAGGTGCGGATCGCGGCCAAGGTGGATGCGGCGGACGAAGAATATTTCCAGAGCGTGATCAAGCCGCTGCTCTCCCTTCCCCATGTCGAGTTCATCGGGGAGATCAACGAGATGCAGAAGCCGGATTTCCTTTCCGGCGCGCATGCCCTGCTCTTCCCGATCGACTGGCCGGAGCCTTTCGGCCTCGTGATGATCGAGGCGATGGCCTGCGGCACGCCGGTGATCACCTATGAACGCGGCTCGGTGCCGGAGGTGATCGAGGATGGCTTGACCGGCTTTATCACGCGCGACGAGACGGATGCGGTGCGCGCGGTGAACCGGATCGGCGAGCTGAGCCGGGCACAGGTGCGGGCGCGCTTCGAAGAGCGCTTCAGCGCGCGGCGCATGGCGGCCGATTATGTCTCGGTTTATGAGGAGATGGCGGCGCGTCCGCGCACCGCGCAGCTGCGCGTCATCGCCGGCTGAACCCCAGGGCGGCTTTTGCGGCTATAGGAGGGGGCGCCCGGGCTTGGTCCGGGCGCCCTTTTCTGTGCAGAGGACAGAGGCCGCGCAAGCATGGCACGCATCACCCTCCCCTCCGGCCTCGTTCTCGACGAAGCCGATCTCGGCTTCCGCTTCGTGCATGCGAGCGGGCCGGGCGGCCAGAATGTCAACAAGGTTGCCACGGCGGTGGAGCTTCGCTTCGATAGCCGGGGCGTGAGCGGATTGCCGGAGGGCCTGCTCGCGCGGCTGCCGCGCCTCGCCGGGCAGCGGATGACGCAGGAGGGCGTCATCATCATCCTCGCGCAATCCTTCCGCAGCCAGTTGCGCAATCGCGAGGATGCGCTGGCCCGGCTGGACGCGCTGCTGCTGGCCGCGGCCGAAGTGCCCCGCCGCCGCCGACCGACCCGCCCGACCCGCGGCAGCCAGGAGCGGCGATTGGACGGCAAGGCCAAACGCGCCGGCATCAAGAAGCTGCGCGGCGCGCCGATGGAGTGAGAGGCGCAATCCCGGCCGCGGCGCGGGGCGCGATCAGGCGGCGCGGTATTCCCCCGCGACCCAGGTGCCGAGCACCCGCAAGTCCGGCGAAAGCAGCACGAGATCGGCCCGCAGCCCGGGGGCAATGCGCCCGCGATCCTGAAGCCGCATGAAGGCGGCTGGATAGGTGGAGGCCATGCGCAACGCGCGCGCCACCGGCAGGCCGAGCAGATCGACCGCGTTACGCACCGCCTGCGCCATGTCGAGATCCGCGCCGGCGAGGGTTCCATCCTCCCGGACCAGGCGGCCGTTCCGCCGCAAGATCCGCGCGCCGTAGAGCATAAAGCTCTCCGCGCTCGTCCCCTGCACGCTCATCGCATCCGTCACCAGGATCATCCGATCCTCCGGCCGGGCGGCGAGCGCCAGTTTCAGCGAGAGCGGATGGACGTGAACGCCGTCGGCAATAAGGCCACACCAGGCCGTGCGATCGAGCAGCGCCGCACCCACCGGGCCCGGCTCCCGCCCAGCGAGCGGCGGCATGGCGTTGAAGAGATGGGTAAAGCCGCTGAGGCCGAGCGCCAGGGCCTCGGCTATGCGGCCGGCATCCGCTGCCGTGTGCCCGGCGCTGAGCACCACGCCGGCTTCCGCCAATTGGCGCAACTGCGCGTCGCTCGCTTCCTCCGGCGCCAAGGTCAGGAGCAGCGGAAGGTGGCGCGCGGCCTCAGCCAGCCAGGCGATATCCGCCTCCGTCAGCCGCCGAATGGCGGAGGCTTGATGCACGCCGGGGCGATGGGGGCTGATGAAAGGCCCTTCCAGATGCAGTCCGGCGACGCCGCTGAGCGGATCGGCCAGCGCCTGCCGCGCCGCCGCGAACCCCGCCTGCATCACTCCAGGCGCATCGGTGATCACCGTCGGCAGGAGAGAGGTGGTGCCGAACTGCCGATGGGCGGCGGCGATCCGCGCCGCGCCCTCCGCCGTCGGCGTTTCGTTGAAGAGCACGCCCCCACCGCCATTGACCTGCACGTCGATGAAGCCGGGCGCGAGGATGGAGCCCGCGGGCAAGGGCCAAGGCTGATGGCCGGCCGGAACGCCCGCGCCGGCCGGCAGCAGAGGCCCGATCTTGCCACCCTGGAGGACGAGCGCCTGTTCCTCCTGCAAACCGGCATCCGTGAGGATCCGCGCACCTATCAGCACCCGAGGCTCAGTCATCGAAAGCTCCGAACAGCATCTCTGAGCGGTGTCGCTCAGCTTGGGCGGCGAAAGCAACTGCCGGACGCACGGCCGGGCCGACAATCGTCCCATCGCGCATAAAAAAACCGCCCGGAGCGGAGGCTCCGGGCGGCTTTGGCGGAGATGGCGGAGCCACGCCCCGGAACACCGGGGGCAGCCCGCATCCTTCGATCTTAGAAGATCTTGTGGTCGTAGTTGACGAGCACGATCTTGGTGTTGTCGGACAGCGTGATGACATCGCTGCCAGAGGTGATCGTCTCGCTCGAGATACCGTTGTAGTTGCCGATAACCTGGTCGTTGCTGTTGAAGCCCAGGATATAGGTCGTGCCACCGGCATGGCCGTTCAGAAAGGCGAAGGTATCCGGGCCGGAGCCGGCGCGGACGATGTTGGTGCCTGCGCCGCCGATAAAGGAGTCAGCACCGCTGCCCATATAGACGACCGAGAGGCCGCTCGTGCTGCCCGGGTTCGTGAAGAAAGCCTCGGGGCCCGTGCTCTTGCTGAGATCGACACCGGTGACGCCCTTGGCACCGGCGACCACCACGCTGTTGGCGCCGGTCACGGTGAAGAGGCTGATGCCCTGACCACCGGTGAGCAGCGAGTTCGCGCCGGTCGAGGTGCCCTGGATATTGCCGTTGCCGCCGACGATGGAGTTCAGCGCACCCGTCGAGGTGAAGGTCGTCTGGCCGAAGTTCGCGCCATACATGGTGGTCGCGCCGCTGCTGGCGGAGATCGTGTCTCCCGCCTGGCTGAAGAACTTCGTCGTTGTCGCCAGCGTGATGCTGTTGTTGCCGGCGCTGTTGTCCGTGATCCCGGAGGCGCCGGAGATCGTCAGCGCCGTGTTGGAGGAGTTGATCACCGCCGCGCCAGAGACGGAGACGGCGCCGGAGCCGCTGATGCCCGTGTAGGACGTGCCGGAGCCGAAAGCGTTACCGAACGCGCTCGGGGAGCCGCCGGCCGTGGAGGAAAAGTTGAGGGGCGTCGCGCCGCCACTCATGGTTGTTACACCGCTCATTTACGCCATCTCCGCAAAAAATGACTTAAGTTGCCAGGCTATCGGGGCCGGAACAGCCCAAATGACAAGAGAAAATTAACTCTCTGGCATCCTTTAGCCGGGCAAATGCCGTGCAGCAACAGGAAATTGCGCGAAATTCCCTGCAAGAGGCTCCCGCTCCCGAGCCTGTGATCGCAGCGCAACACAAACCAGGGTCGCCCCTCCCGAAGGGCTTAGGCCTCTGCTATTCACTTCTCGGCATAAAGTTGCGATCTGGGAGAAGCGGCATGTATCTGGGCATCGATCTCGGCACCTCCGGGGTCAAAGTCGTGCTGGTCGACGAGTCGGAGGCGGTTCGGGCGAGCCATACCGAGCCGCTCTCAGTCTCCCGGCCCAAGCCCGGATGGAGCGAACAGCAGCCGGAGGATTGGTGGCAGGCAACGCTCCGCGCGGTCGATCGCCTGGCCGAAAGCCATGGGGCCGCGCTCGCCGCGGTGCGCGGCATCGGGCTTTCCGGCCAGATGCACGGCGCGGTGCTGCTGGATGCGGCAGGCACGCCGCTCCGCCCGGCGATTCTCTGGGACGATACCCGATCGGAGGCGGAGTGCCGGGCCCTCGAAGCGACCTTCCCGGCCTTGCGCGATATTGCCGGCAATCCCGCGATGCCGGGCTTCACGGCGCCGAAACTCCTCTGGGTGAAGGCGCATGAGCCGGAAATTTTTGCCCGCATCGCGCATGTCCTGCTGCCCAAAGCCTATCTGCGCTACCGCTTCACGGGCGAGATGATCGAAGACATGTCGGATGCTTCGGGCACGCTCTGGCTGGATGTGGCGGCGCGCGCCTGGTCGGCCGAAGCCTTGGCCGCGACCGGCCTCTCCCTCGCGCAGATGCCGCGGCTGGTCGAGGGCTCCGCGCCTGGGGGGCACCTGCAGGAGGCGCTGCGCGCCCGCTGGCAGATGGCCGAGCGCCCGGTGGTCGCGGGCAGCGCGGGCGACAATGCGGCGAGCGCCGTGGGCCTCGGCGCGATCCGTCCGGGCAGCGCCTTTCTCTCGCTCGGCACCTCGGGCGTGCTGTGGGTGACGACCGACCGCTTCCGGCCTAATCCGGCAGCGACCGTGCATGCTTTCGCCCATGCGCTGCCCGGGCTTTGGCACCAGATGGGGGTGACGCTTTCGGCGGCCGGCAGCATGGATTGGTGGAGCCAGGTGACGGGGACTGCGCCGGCGGCGCTGCAGGCGGACCTGCCGAAGCCGCCAACCGCCCCTTCGCCCGTGACCTTCCTTCCCTATCTCAAGGGCGAACGCACGCCGCATAATGATGGCCAGGTGCGGGGCGCCTTCGTCGGCCTCGCCGCCGATTCCGGCCGGGCGGCGATGACGCAGGCGGTAATGGAAGGCGTTGCCTTTTCGTTTCGAGACTGCCTGGACGCGCTGAGGAGCGCAGGCACGGAGATTACCGAAGCGGATGTGGTCGGCGGTGGCTCGCGCAGCGATCTCTGGATCATGATCCTCGCCTCGGTGCTTGGCCTTACCCTGCATCGCGTGGCGGAGAGCGAGCATGGCGCGGCGATCGGGGCGGCGCGCCTCGGGCGGCTGGCCGCGACTGGGGAAGATCCGCGGCAGCTCTGCCAGCCGCCGCAACGCGTTGCGAGCTTCGCGCCCGATCCCGCGCTGCGGGCCGCCTATGAGGCGCGCTTGCCGCTCTATCGCAGCCTCTACGGCGCCCTCCGCCCGGCCTGAGGGCTGGGGCAAAGGCGCCGGGCCGCGGCTTCCCTTCCGCATTGGGGCGGAGGGCCGCCGCGGCCCTTGAAGATCGCATCATCATCCCCTTCTCCTCACGTAAGGCGGAGGCCGGGGCGGCCGCTGCAGCAATGTGAGGAAGAAGTGCAATGTCCATCATCGGCTGGATTGTTCTGGGCCTTATCGCGGGCTTCATCGCGAGCAAGATCGTCAACCGCTCGGGTTCGGGCGTGTTCATGGATATCGCGCTCGGCATCGTCGGCGCGCTCGTCGGCGGGTTCATCTTCCATGCCGTGGGCGCGGCCGGCATCACGGGCTTCAACTTGTGGAGCATGATCGTCGCCATCGTCGGCGCCGTTATCCTGCTGCTGATCTATCATGCGCTGTTCAATCGTCGAGCCTACTGAGTAGTTTTCATCGAGGGAACGTAAAAAGCCGCATCAAAGATGCGGCTTTTTATTTGGGGAAGCCTGTGATCTTGCAATATGCACGTCGTTGTGATCGGAGCTCGCAAGAATAGAGCCTTCATAATCTCCGGCGAATTCTTATCTGTGACGATAACGGGATGCGATCGGCGTATCCCCCATCACAAGGGAGCGACATCACATGGACAAAGATCGTACCGCTGGTATCGGCCATCAGGTCAAGGGCAGCGTCAAGGAAGCCGCCGGCAAAGTGACGGGCGACCGCAAGATGGAAGCCGAAGGCAAGGGCGAGAAGATCGGCGGCAAGATCCAGAATGCCGTCGGCGGCGCCAAGGATGCGGCACGGGACGCGCTCAAGTCCAAGTAAGCGCGGCTTCGATGCGCAAAGAGCCGGCCGGGGTTCGCGCCCCGGTCGGCTTTTTTATGCCCTTTGGTTGCGAGCGGCAGGCGGGAGAGCCGCCCGGCCTCAGACGGCCGCATCCGGCCGAGGCGCGTTCCGAGCCCCCGCCATCTGCACCAGGCGGTGGATGAAGCCGAGCTTTTCGATCACCGCCGCGCTCAAAACGAAGGGGTAGAGGTCGTTCAACCCCATGCTGCGATTGAGGCTGTTGAGCGCGAAGGTGAGCGGAATCCAGTTCTCGACCAGCGCGGCCGCACTCGGCGCCTTATAGGGATTGCTGGTGATATCGGCGTGCAGATCCGGATTCTCGGTCTTCTTCGGATGGACGGTGATCTGAAAGGTGGTGGCGGTCTCCAGCGTATCGACGATGTGCAGGTAATGGGCCCAGGTTTCGGCGAAATCCTCCCAGGGATGGGCGGTGGCATATTGCGAAATGAAAGCGTTCTGCCAATCGGCCGGCGCGCCCGCCTGATAATGGGCCTGCAGGGCGGCCGCATAGTCCTGCCGATCATCGCCGAAGATCGCCCGGCATTCCTCCAGCCGCCCGCCATCCCGCACCAGGACATCCCAATAGAAATGCGCGATCTCATGACGGAAATGGCCGAGCAGGGTGCGGTAGGGTTCGCCCATCGCGCTTCTCATGCGCTCCCGCTCGGCATCGTCCGCCTCGTGCAGGTTGAGTGTGATGAGCCCATCGGCATGGCCGGTAAGCACCTTACCCGGGGCCGCCTCCTCGGCCAGGAAATCGAAAGCGAGACCGGTCGGGCTTTCGTCACGCCCGGGCATCGGCAGCCGCAGCTTGATCAACTGATAGAAGAGGCGGTGCTTCGCCTGCTCCAGCCGCCACCACGCCGCTGCATTGGCGGCAATCGAGAGATCAGGGATCGTTCGGTTGTAGCGGCAGGCGCGGCAGAAACGATCGGCGGAATCCGCTGGGATCAGCCAGTTGCAGGCGTTCTGCGCCGCATTGTCGCAAAAGCGGAACTCGACGGCCCCATCGCCGATCGGCAGCCAGCGATCCCCTGCCCCCTCGGAAGCGGGTGCAAGTGCCCGAAGGTCGCTCACCTCCGGATCGTAGCCCAAGCAGGCGCCGCAGCTTTCGCAGGCGGTATTTTCGAAGAAGAGCAGCTGCCCACACTGCTGACACTGAAATAACTGCATGCCCGATCCTTTTGATGACAGGTGCAGCGTCAGGTGGGGATGGGATCGGCTGGTGCGAGAGGGGGGATTCGAACCCCCATGGCTTGCGCCGGTCGATTTTGAGTCGACTGCGTCTACCGTTCCGCCACTCTCGCAACCGGAAGCGGGCTTAGCATGGCAGCCGGGCGAGGAGAAGCCGCGACGGTCGGCCGCCATGCGAAAGCGGGACGGAGCCTTGCAGCGAAGCCGTAAAATTCTCGCCCCGGGCGGCGTTGCATGCGCGTGACACCTCCGCTATAGGGTGCGCGCCCGCTGTTCCCGGATAGCTCAGTTGGTAGAGCAAGCGACTGTTAATCGCTCGGTCGTAGGTTCGAGTCCTACTCCGGGAGCCAGGGTTTCCCTCCAAATCACAGGCCGACGATACCTCCTGCCGCAGCAGGGATTTGGCCGCTGACCGGCGCGTGTTCCGCCCCAGGTTTCGGCATGCTAGGGATTGCCCGCCCTGCCATCGGGGCCGGGCGAGAGGGATGATCCATGCACCGGAAACTGCTTCTGGCCTCTGCCTTGCTCGGCGGGGTGCTGCCCTTGCACGCCATGGCGCAGACAGCGCCCAATCTCGCGGCGATCCGCGGGCTGGCCCCGATCGAAGCCCTGCCCAATACCGCTGACGGCAAGGCCGCCCTCGGCGCGAACTTCGCAGTGACCCGCTCCATCGCGACTGGCGAGGCGGGCTTGCCCCTGCCCCTTCCCTTCCCCGAGCAGCAGCGGCAGGCGCTGCGCGATGCCTTCATCACCAGCGGCAACCTCGCAGGCATCGCCGATGGCCTCGGCACCACGCTGGACGGAGCCTATGAGGCGCGGGCGCATTACACGAGCCCCACCGCCTTCACGAACCTCTCCCCCGCCGTCCACCGCCTCATCGCTTACGCGCTTGCGCTGACGCATGCCGATGCGGGTGCCGGCAAATACTTCTTCGCCAACGGCACGCTGGACGGCAAGGACGCCGCCTCGGACGCGGCGAGCAGCCTGATGCGGGACATGCGGGCCGAGCCGGATGTTTTTGGCCGCGCCTACGGCCATCCCGCCGGCAGTGCGGGCGCCGGCCATTTCGGCAACGCGCGCCCCTTCCTGACGATCACCGGCCTGCCGCAGTTCACCGGGCACGACTATTTCAACGCCCCGGCGGACAACACGACCTATACCCGCGGCCCAATGGCGGACCTCGTGAATAGCCCGAGCTTCCCGAGCGGCCACACGACCTATGCCTTCACCGGCGCGCTGATACTCTCCCTGCTGGTGCCGGAGCGTTACCCGCAACTGATGGCCCGCGCCGCGGAATATGGTGACGACCGCATCATCCTCGGTGCCCATTATGCGATGGACGTGATCGCCGGGCGGACGCTGGCGACTTACGACATCGCGCAGCTCCTCGCCCAGCGCAGCCTCTACCTTGCGCTGCCCCTGAAAGGCGCGCCACCGCTCAAGGATATCGGCGCTGCGGTGCAAGCCGCGCGGGACGATGCCCGAACCCTGCTCGCCAGCGCTTGCGGCGGCACCATCGCCGCCTGCGCGGCAGCCGATCATGGGCGGTTCGACAATCTGGCCAGCGATGGCCTGGTCTATGCCGCGACCCTGTCCTACGGGCTGCCGGTGGTCTTTCCCAAAACGGCCATGGGAGAGGAAGATGTGGGTAAGCTGGCGCCAGAAGCGGGCTATTTGCTGACCGCGGCCTTCCCGACGCTCAGCCTCACCGTTGCCGATCAGATTCTGACCGAGACCGAGGCGCCGGGCGGCGGCTTCCTGGATAATGGCACGCCCTTCGGCGTCTATTCCCGGCTCAACCTCTTCGCCGCAGCGGAACGCGCCGAAGCCCTGACTGCCGCCCCCGCCGCCCAGACCGCCAACCCCACTCCCGCTGCTGCCGCATCCGCGCCTTTGCCTGCCCAGCGCGCCGCACCTGCCGCTGCCGCCCCATGACCGATGCGCCCGCCTCGGCCATCCCCGCGGGTGAGCGCGTGTGCGGCCGATCCTGCCCCCGCCGCTATCTCGGGCCGGGCAGCCGGCTTCGCCTTGGCCTGTTCCTGCCGGGCGTGCTTTGCCTCGGCCTCAGCGCCTGCGGCCCGCTGCCCGCGCCCCCGGCTGACACGCTCGGGCAGCAGGGGACGGACCAGGGGAGCGAGCAGGCGCCCGGCACGATCAGCACGACGCTGCACGGCCGCGCCAGCTTCTATGCCGGGGTCGGCGCCAGCAACTGAGGAGAGCGGCGGCCGCCGCAGCCCACGCCCGGCCAGAACGGTTTGGCCTTCAGGGTAGCCACGCCGCGCGCGACACTCGCTCCCTCTTGCGGGGATCAATTCTCGCGATCGTCCGCCAGCGCTTCCGCCCCGAAAGGCAGCCGTTCCCGCAAGAGAAAGGCGCTGCCCTTGGCCGCTTGCGTGAAAATCGCGAGGGAGCGGACCTGCCGTGCATGGGTGCCAAGCAGCGGCCCGAAGTGCCGCTCGGCCAGCGGGCGGAGCGCCACCTCTTCCGCCGCCGATAGGCGCCGGCTGAGGGTGATGTGGAAGCGGAAGAGCTGGAACACATGCGGATAGCCCCAGAGGCCGAGCATCGCCTCCTCCGCCCCGCTCAACCCGTGGCGCAGCCGGCGGGCCCGCTCCTCGGCCGAAAGCGGCGCGCGGAAACGATCCATCGCCGCGACCGCGAGATCGGCCAGTGCCTGCAGGGAGGCGGCTCGCTCTGCCTCACACAAGGCGAGGAAGCCGCCGAGCGAACGAAGCGCGAGCGCGGACAGCCAGAAGGGGCGGCAGGCCTGTGCCAGGGCTTCTGCCGCGGTGCGGAAGGCTGCATAGCCGCCGCAGCCCTCCGCCAGGCGGAACGGGGCCTTGAGGGTGGCATGCAGGCCGTAGCCTGCCGCCTCGTTGGTCAGATCGGCGGGAAAGCCGTGGAGTTCTGCCGGTTGCGGAATGGCCTGCCCCGTCTCCGGATCCCGCCCGAGCCAGCGCACGCCAGCCTGCCACAGCGGATCATCGGCTTCCGGCGCGTAATAGAGGGCGACCCGGTAGGGCTCACCCAGGCCGCTGCGGCTCACGCCACGCGCTCCCCGCCACGCCAGACACCGCGGAGGATCGGCAAGCCCTCATGGATGCGGAGGCGAACGAGATCGGCCCGATAGCCGGGCAAGAGCACGCCGCGATCCTGCAACCGGGCGAGGGCTGCCGGATTGCGGGTCACGAGGGCGATCGCCCGGGCGAGGCCCCACCCATCGAAGCGAGAGGCCAGCACCGCCGCCTCCAGCAGGCTCGCCGGCACATAATCCGAGGCCAGGGCATCGACCAGCCCGGCACGGAGCAAGTCCGCAACCGCGACGTTGCCGGAATGCGAGCCGCCCCGCACGAGATTGGGCGCCCCGGCGATGACCGCGAGACCCCGCGCCTTGGCGCCCTGCGCCGCGAGCGCGGACACCGGAAACTCCGCGATGCCGATCCCCGCTTCGGCGCTCGCCGCGATATCGGCGAGGGAGGCATCGTCGTGGCTGGCGAGCGGCAGGCCGCGGCCGCGCATGAGCCCGAGCACGAACTCGCGGTTCTCCTCCCGCCATCGCGCCCGGCTGGCCTGATGCTCCGCGAGCTTGCCGGCGATTTCCGCCTCCGCCAGCCCATCGCGGCGCAGCAGGGCGCGGTATTGCTCGAGATCACGCCATTGGCCGAGCCCCGGCGTATGATCCATGAGGCTGACGAAGCGCAGCCGGGGGTGATCGGCATAGGCGCGGAAGCGCTCCGCCATGTCGGGCGCGGGCAGCTCGCAGCGCAGGTGGAGGAAATGCTCCGCCTTGAGCAGCCCGGCGCCGGCGAGCGCATCCATATCCGCGACCCCATCCACCAGCGTGCGGCTCCGCTCTTCCTGGTAGCCGAGATCGCCCGCGCAGAAGGAATCGAAAACGGTGGTGATACCGGCGCCGACACATTGCGCATCATGGGAAACCATGGCCGAGCGGGAGGGCCAGCGGGCGGTGGCGCGCGGCTGGACCTGGCGCTCCAGATTGTCGGTATGCAGATCGATGAGGCCGGGGATCAGCAGATCACCGTCGAGGTTGATCACCCCGGGCAGATGGCTCGGCGTTTCCGTGATGGCGCTGATCCGCCCATCGGAGACGGCGAGGCTACCGGGGACGGTCTCGTCCGGCAGAACGAGGGTGCCGCCGGTGAAGATGAGATCGAAGCCCAAGGCTTGGCCTTTTCGCATGTCAGGCGACGGAGCCTAGAGCAGATCCCGCGCCGAGGGAATCATCCGATGCCGCGCCGCGGGAGGCGAGGCCGCCGGGCGGCCGGCTTGATTTCGATAGCGCAATAAGTTAGTAAAACTAACTAACCCTCGACCGGAACCAGACGGAGACCTTCGCCATGCTGACCATGCTCATGCTGCGCACGCTCTGGCCTCTGGCGGCGGAACGATCCCCCGCGCTGATCGAAGGGATGGTTTCCACGGCGCCGCAGGTGTTGGCCGCCCAAGGGCTCACCTCGCCCCTCAGCATCGCCCATGCCATGGCGCAGTTCAGCCATGAAACCCAGGGCGGCACGGAACTGGAGGAGAACCTGAACTATTCAGCGGCCGGGCTGATGGCGACCTGGCCGTCCCGTTTCGATGCGGTGCGCGCTGCCGCCCTCGCGCATCAGCCGGAGGCGATCGCGCGGGCTGTCTATGACGGCCGGCTCGGCAACCAGCCGGGCAGCGATGACGGCTGGCTCTATCGCGGCCGGGGTGGCGCGCAGACCAGCGGGCGGGTGAATTACCAGCGTCTCGGCGCGCGGCTCGGCCTGCCGCTGCTCAATCAGCCCGAGGCGGTGAACGAGCCTGCGCATTTCCTTGCCTGCGCCACCGGGCAGTTCATCCTCTGCGGCTGCCTGCCCTTCGCCGAGCGGGACGATCTGAACGGCGTAACCTACCACCTGAACGGCGGCTTCATCGGGCTCACGCAGCGGGCGATTTGGCTCGCTCGCTGGAAAGACGCCCTCGCCCCGGCTGTGACCGCCGCCCCTGGCACCCTCTGGCTCCAGGAGCGGCTGAACCTCTGGGGGGAAGAGCCGCCGCTGCTGCTCGACGGATGCTTCGGACCGATGACGGCCGCCGCCCTCCGCCGCTTTCAGGAGCGGCGCCATCTGCTCCCCGATGGCCGCCTTTCGGATCAGACAGTCACCGCGCTTGCCGCCCAGCCCGCCTCATAGGGTGTTGATGGCGGCGACGAGCGGCGCCGCGCCGGCATTGTGGCCGCGGCCATGGAGGAGGATCTCCGCGCTTGTCAGCGGTTGGCCGTAATAGGCCTGGTCGGCATCGGTCTGCGGCTGGACAAGGGTGCCATCCAGGCTGATGCCGGCATAGATGCCGGAGGAGGATGCCCAGACCACGACATCCGGCCCCGCATTGCTGGTGGTGGCGCCCGAGACGCTGGAGCCGAGCGTCGCCACCGCCACGCCGGCATTCGCGCCGAACTGGAACTTGTTCCGCATCAGGGCGCTCAGCGCCTTGCTGCTCATGATGAACATGATCATTTCCGATTCCTGGGCGCCGAATTGCAGCCCGAAGCTCGCCGAGGCGACGGTGTAGAAGGCTGGGCCGTTCCAGCCGCCGACGGCGCTCCGCGCCAGCATGACCGCACGGCCACCCTCACCGCCGACGAAGAAGCCGGCCTTGAAGATCCGCGGCGCAATCAAAACCGCGCGAGCGCGCGGGAAAAGCTCGCGCGCATTGCCGAACTCCTTGTCTCCCCGGAGATCCTGGAGCGTTCCAAGCGCATGATTGACGGTATCCTGCGGGCCGGTTGCCGCCTGCGCCGGGATGCTGGCCAAGCCACCGCCCGCCGCCACCATGCCGAAGCCAGCCGCCAGGGGGAAAAATTCTCTGCGCGTGACCACACAAACCTCCTCAATCGGTTATCTCTGCCGCCTCAGGTATGGCGGGAGCCCGGCTTGGCAAGTGAGAGGGGGGCGTCCGGCTTCTACGCCCGGTAGATCTGGTTTGAGCGCGGGTCGCTTGCCCGCTGCCTGCTTTGGTCCGATTTAACCAGCCGACAGATGATGCCACAAAGTTCACGTCGGAACGGCCGACCGGAGAGAAGACGAGGAGCCGCATGGGCGCTGCTCTGGATTACGTGGAAGGGGCGGCCTTCGCCGCCATGACCAGATTGCTGCGACGGATGAGCCCGGCGCGGGCCTCCGACCTCGGCGGCCAACTTGCCGCGACGCTTGGGATGCGCCTGCCGGTCAGCCATGTCGCCTATGCCAATCTGGAGCAGGCGATGCCAGGGCTGGATGCGGCGGAGCGGCGGGAGATCGTGCGCTCGGTTTGGGAAAATATCGGCCGCACGGCAGGCGAACTGCCGCATCTCGCCAAATTCGAACGGACCGACCGCGGCCCGGGATGGGAGATCAGGGGTGAGGAGATCCTGCGCGCGCTTGCGGCGGAGGGCGGCCCCGCGATCTTCTTCTCCGGCCATATCGGCAATTGGGAAATGTTGCCCGTGATCCTTTCGCGCATCGGCATTCCGATGGCGAGCTTCTATCGGGCGTTGCGCAACCGGCGCGTCAATGACGCCGTCAATCAGCTGCGCCGGCAGGCCGCGGGCCAGGCGCTGCCGCTCTTCCCCAAGGGCGCGCAGGGCGCGCGCGGCGCGCTGGCGCATCTCGCCGATGGCGGCTTCCTCGGCATGCTGGTGGACCAGAAGATGAATGACGGCATTCCGGTGCGCTTCTTTGGCAGCCCGGCGATGACCGCACCCGCCCTCGGCGCCCTCGCCCTGCGGTTCCGCTGCCCGGTGGTGCCAGGGCGCATTCGCAGGATTGGGCCCGCCCGCTTCCGCCTCGAGGTCGCCCCACCCCTGCCGCTCCCCGAGAGCGGCGACCGGCAGGCCGATATCGCCGCGCTGATGCTGCGGGTGAACCAGACGCTGGAAGGCTGGATCCGCGAGGAGCCGGGGTCATGGCTCTGGCTGCATCGCCGCTGGCCCAAGGGCGCAGCGGGGCAGGAAAGCGGCGCCGTTCAACCCGCCTGAGCCACCAGCTTCTTAAGATCGTCAAGGCTCACCGCCCCCGGCACAAGCTGCGCGCCGACGATGATCGCCGGCGTGCCGGTGACGCCGAGCGCCTGGGCCAAGGCATCGTTATCCCGCAACTGGCCGGCGATCGCCGGATCCCGCATGTCGCGCAGCAGCCGATCGCCATCCATGCCAAGCGTGCGGGCGAGCGCGCGAAGGCGCTCCTGCGTCGGCGGCAGCGTGCTCGTCATCAGCGCCTGCTGCATGGCCACGTATTTGCCCTGCCGCTTGGCCGCGAGCAGCGCCTTCGCCTCCACCACGCTATCCGGGCCGAGAATCGGGATATCCTTGAAGATCACCCGCACCTGCGGATCCTGCTTCACGAGATCGTAGAATTCCGGCCGCATCTCCCGGCAATAGGGGCAGCGCGTGTCGTAGAATTCGACAACCGCGACGGGCGCCGCCGGGTTGCCGATCTCGGGGTCCGCCGCCGTGTGGAAAAGAACCTCGCGCGAGGCCGCGATCGCCTGGCTTTGCGCGCTCGCCTGCCGTTGCTGATCATCGGCCTGCAGCGTGGCGATCGCCTGGCGCAGGATCGAGGGATCGGTGATCAGCTCCTGCCGAATGAGGCTGACGACCTCGGCGCGCTGCTTGGGCGAGAGCGCGGGGCCCGAGGCCTGCGGGCTGGACTGGCCGCCGACCACCGCCTGGGCCGAGGCGGGGGCGGGGAGGACCGCGACGAGGCCAGCCAGAAGCGGCAGGAAAGCAAGGCAACGTGGCAGCATGAGAGGCACTTTCGGTTGCGACCGGCAGCCCGGCATCGCCCATCCGCGGGCGCATCCGGTTGCCGATGCCGGGGAAGCCGTTTATGGCACCTTTGCAGACTTGGTATCAATTCGGCGCAAGGGCCCGGCTGCGAGGGCTTGCGCCCGCGCGCGGACAAGATGATGGCATTTCCCTCGGCCTCGCTCACCCGGCTTTCCAAGGCAACGACGCTGCTGCGTTCGACGGCGACGCTCGCTTCGCTGGCCCTCGTGCTGAGCGGCTGCGGCCTGCTTTCGAACAAGCTGCCCGGGGCGGGGCCGAACCCGAACGACGCCCCGCCCCCTGGAATCGCCAAGGCCAACTGGTCCGGCGTCGTGGTCGCCGATGAGCCGATCGCGGCCGAGATCGGACGGGATATCCTCGCGGCCGGCGGCACGGCGGCCGACGCCGCGGTTGCCGTGGGCTTCGCCCTCTCGGTCACGCTCCCATCCCGCGCCTCCCTCGGCGGCGGCGGCGCCTGCCTCGCCTATTCGCCCTTCGTGAAAACCAATGGCATCGCAACGCCGCAGGCCTTCGTCTTCCTGCCGCAGGCCGCGGCTTCCGGCGGGGTGCGGCCGACCACGGTGCCGATGACGGCGCGCGGCCTGCTGCTCATGCAGGCAGTCTATGGCTATACGCCGATCCAGCAGCTCATCGGCCCGGCGCAGCGGCTCGCGGCCCTCGGCGTGCCGGTCTCGAAGGCGCTGGCGCAGGATCTCGCCGTCGTCGCAGGGCCGCTGCTGGCCGACCCCGCAGCCCGCGCGGTCTTCGGCAATCCTGCCGGCGGACCGCTGATGGCGGGCCAGACGATGACCCAGCCAGACCTCGCCCGCACCCTCGACATCCTGCGCACACAAGGCGTGCCGCAGCTTTACGACGGGCCGCTCGCCCAGCAGCTGGCCTCCGCCGCGACTGCCATCGGCAGCCCCATCAGCTTGACCGAGCTGGGCCGCGCCATCCCGCATGAGGAAGCGCCGCTGATGGTGCATGACGGCGGCAACGTGGTGACCTTCCTGCCGCCGCCGGCGGATGGCGGCCTTGCCGCTGCCGCCGCCTTCAACCAGCTCCGCCACCACCCGACCGACATCGCCGCCGCCAATGCCGCCGCCCTCGCGGTTGCCACCGCCTACCGGGCGGGGGTGGATGCGGCCGATCCGAGCGCCCTTCTGAAGGACCCCAACCTGCCGGGCGGGCACCTGCCGCCGCTCGCCGCCTCCACCTCCTTCGTGACGATGGACGGCTCCGGCGGCGCGGTCGCCTGCAGCCTGACGATGAACAATCTCTTCGGCAATGGCCGGATCGCGCCCGGCACGGGGATCCTGCTCGGCGCATCGCCCAACCGCGGGCAGGCGCCCCTGCTCTCCGCCGCCTTGATCTGGAACAAGCCGACCAACGCCTTCCGCGCCGCGATCGGCGGATCGGGGCAGGAGGGCGCGCCGCTCGCCGTCGGCATGACGGCGGCCGATGCGCTGCGCGACCGTGGCAAGTATTTCGGCACGACCGTGCCCGACCCTGGCCGCATCAACGCGATCAGCTGCCCGGCCCGTGTGCCGGGGGATATCCACAGCTGCAGCTGGATCACCGATCCGCGCGGTGCGGGCGCCGCCATCGGCCACATCGCCGCGCCGCGCTGAGCGGGAGCCGGCCGCGCGCACTGGAACGAACGAAGGCGGGCATGTCCGCCACCATCCGCAAGGTAGGCACTCTCCGCACCGCGAGACCGCGCGGAGGGTGCCCGAGACGCGGCAGACGGAGCCGAGCATGGCGTTGAAACGCGGGCGGGGGAGCGACATCCCCCCTTTCCATGTGATGGACGTGATCGCCGCGGCGAATGCCCATGCAGCCAGCCTCAAGCCGCATGATCCGCCGGTGATCCGCATGGAGGTCGGCCAGCCCGCCCTTGGCGCGCCGGAGCGCGCGGTGGCGGCCGCGGCGGCGGCTTTAGCCTCGGGCCACGCGCTGGGCTATACCGAAGCCTTCGGACTGCCAAGCCTGCGGCGACGCATCGGCGCGCATTACGCGGACTGGTATGGTGCAGCGATCGACCCTCAGCGGATCGCCGTGACAATGGGCGCATCCGGCGCTTTCCCGCTGGCCTTCCTCTCGGCCTTCGATCCGGGAGACGCGGTGGCGCTGGCCGCGCCCTATTACCCACCCTACGTTAATATCCTCACCGCCCTCGGCATGCGGCCGGTCATTCTGGAAGCCAGCGCCGAGACGCGGTTTCAGCCGACCGTGGCCATGCTGGAAGCCCTGGAGCCGAGGCCGGCCGGCCTTATCGTGGCGAGCCCCTGCAACCCGGCGGGCACCATGCTACAGGCGGAGGAGCTGGCGGCAATCGCCCGCTGGTGCGATGCCGAGGGTGTGCGCCTCGTCAGCGATGAAATCTACCACGGGCTGAATTTCGAGACCGCACCCAGCACTGCCGCCGCCTTCAGCCCCTCCGCGATCGTCATCAACAGCTTCTCCAAGTATTTTTCGATGACCGGTTGGCGTGTCGGCTGGATGGTGCTGCCGGACGATCTCATCCGCCCGGCCGAGCGGCTGGCGCAGAACCTCTTCATCAGCGCGCCGCATATCGCCCAGGTCGCGGCTGAAGCCGCCTTCGATTGTCACGCCGAGTTGCAGGCGCGCCGCGCGGGCTATCGCCGGGCGCGCGACCTGCTGCTGGAGGCCTTGCCACGCGCCGGCTTCACCCGCCTCAGCCCGGCCGAAGGCGCCTTCTACCTCTATGCCGATATCAGCGATTGCGGCGAGGCGAGCCCAGCCTTTTGCGAGCGCATGCTGCGCGAGATCAGCATCGCGGCGACACCGGGGATCGATTTTGATCCAGGGCGCGGTGGGGATTTCGTGCGCTTCAGCTATTGCGGGGGTGAGGAAGCGGTGGCGGAGGCCGCGCAGCGCATCCTCCGCTGGAGGCATCCGCCGCGGCTTTGACGTGCCCATGATCGGCCGGGCCGCGACCGACCGGGCCGCGATCGGCTAGGCCGCCCGGCGATGAGACGGCAGGCGCCGCCCGGCTTAGCCCGCGCGGACGCGGAGCATGGCGCGCGCCGCGAGATTGATGGCGAGCACGGTCATCATCACCAGGAAGGCCGCGGCGAAAGCCAAGGCATGGGCCGAGGCGAAAGGCTGGTTGATGAAGCTCCAGATCACATAAGTAAGGTAGGCGATCGGCTCATGCGTCAGCTTGCCGCCCCAAACGTAGTTGGACCAGCCGGCGGTGTAGATGAGCGGCGCGGTTTCACCGACCGAAATGGCGAGCGAGAGCAGGATCGCCGTCGTGATCCCAGGGAACGCCACCGGCAGCAGCACGCGGAACATGACCTTGCGGTCATTCGCGCCGAGGGCATAGGCCGCTTCACGCATCGAAACCGGGATCTGCCGCAGCACGAGTTCCGTCATCTTCGCCATATAGGGCAGGACCATGATGGCGAGCGTGATCGACGCGGCGAGGACCGAGAACTGCCATCCGAGCCAGATCACCATCGTCACGTAGGAGAAATAGCCGAGCACGATGGAGGGCACGCCGGTCAGCACATCCGCGAGAAAGCGGACGAGAAACCCGTATCGGCCATTGCCGAATTCCGCCAGATACATCCCGGCGCCGACCCCCACAGGCACACCAAAGATGAGCGCGCCGACGGACAGCACCAGCGTGCCGGTGATGGCGTTGAGCAGACCGCCGCTGACCCCGGTGGTGACGCTGGTGAGGAGGTGCGGCGAGAGAGCCGAGAGCCCGCGGACCAGAACCAGCAGGATGATATCGGCAAGCGGCACTGCGACGAGCAGGAAGCAGATCGTGCAGAAGGCCCAGCCGAGATTGCTGCGCAGCCGCCGCCCGGAGACCGGGCGCTTGCGCGTCTCGCGTTGCGAAAAGGTCGAAACCCGGGCCGAAGCTGCCATGATGCTTGCCCCTTCAGCCGCGCCCGCGCACGCCGGAGCGCACGAGCAGACGGGCGATGATATTCACGATGACGGTAATCACGAAGAGCACGATGGCGATCTCCGCGAGCGACTGCACGGCGAGACCCGTCTGGTCCTGCTCGGCGCTATCCAGTTGGGAGACGATGAAGGAGGCCATGGTGCTGATCGGCGTCATCAGCGTCTTCGGCAGGTAGTTGAGGGCGCCACCCGAGACCATGAGCACGGCCATCGTCTCGCCCAAGGCGCGGCCGAGACCGAGAATGACCGCGCCGATCACCGCCGGGCGGACCATCGGCAGCATGGTGAAGAAGACCATCTCGAACTTGGTGGTGCCGAGCGCGTAGGCGGCTTCCTTCGCCTCCTTCGGAATACGGGTCAGCGCATCGTAAACGGTGACGGTGATGACCGGGATCACCATGAGCGCCAGGACGAGGGATGAAGCCAGCAGGCCGAAGCCGCTGCCGCCCTTCGCCGCGAAGAAGGGAATGAAGAAGAAGATGGTGGCGATCACCGGGGAGATCACCTTGGCCACCAGAGGCACGAGCACGATGATACCCCAGAGGCCATAGACCACGCTCGGCACCACCGCGAGCAGTTCGACGACGATCGCGAAGGGCGTGCGCAGGGCGGGGAAGACGCCCTCCGAGAGGAAGATCGCGATACCGAGGCTGACCGGCACGGCGACCAGAAGGGCGATGAAGGAACTTGCCAAGGTGCCGGCGATGAAGACCAGGGCGCCGTAGCTCGCGCCGACCGGCGCCAGCACGCCGTTGATTTCGACCGGATCGGCATAAAGGTTGCCGATGTCCCATGTCTGGTTCAACAGGAAGCCGATCCCGTTGAATTTGATGGCCGGCCAGGCATAGACGAGCAGGAAGATCAGAACCGATGCGATGGCGAGCGGAATGATGCCCGCCAGAGCGACCAGAACGTAACGGAAAAGGGCGGAGTTGCTCCGCCCCCCCTTCGCCTTGCCCACCGGCCGGCCGACGCCGGCTGATGGGATCTGTGCGAGGCCTTGGCTCATCAGATCAGGCGGAGATCTTGGCGATCCGGGCCTTGCTCTGAGCGCGGATCTTCTCGGGCAGCGGCACGAAGTTCACCTGGCTCATGAAAGCCTCGGTGCTGCCGCCATTCGCGTCGATCGCCCAATCGAGGAGCTTCTTGATCGCCATCGCCATCGCCTTGCTCGGCTGCTTCTCATTCACGATCGCATATTCGTAGTTGATGATCGGATAAGCAAGGTCGCCGTCGGCGAAGATCAGGCTGATGCGCTGGTCCGGCGGGGTCTGGTCGGCAAGCGCCGAAGCCGCGGCCAGGATGGTCTGCGGATTGGGCAGAACGAACTTGCCAGCCTTGTTGCCGACCTTGGCGATGCCGAGCTTCGCATCACCCACCTGCTTCTCGAAGCTCACGCCGACATAGGAGACCGAGTAGGGGTTCTGCGCCGTCGCCTGCACCATGCCGGGGTTGCCGATGGCGCCGATACCACCCGAGACGGACGGCCAGCTGATCGTGGTGCCGTAGGCGACCGTCTTGGCCCATTCCGGCGTGGACTTCGACAGATACTGGGAGAAGATGAAGGTATCGCCCGAGCCATCCGTCCGGTGGATCGGCAGGATCTTGTGGGCGGGGAGGTTTACGCCCGGGTTGAGCGCGGCGATCGCCTTGTCGTTCCACATGGTGATCTTGCCGCTGTAGATGCCCGCGAGAACCGGACCGTTGATGTTCAGGTTCTGGTCGTTCAGGCCCGGCAGGTTATAGACGATGTTCTGCGCCGAGATGGCGAGCGGGATGTTCATCATCGTCGGGTTCTTCTTGACCTGCGGCCCGGCCATGTAAGCATCCGAGGCGCCGATCTGCGCGATGCCGGCGATCGCCTGGGCGATGCCGGTGCCGCTGCCGGTGCTCTGCGTGGTGATGCGCACGCCCGGATTCTTCTTCGTGTAGGTCTCAACCCAGAGGTTGAAGAGCGGGTAAAGCAGGCTGGAACCGGTCTCGAGAATGGTGACTTCCGCCGCCTCGGCAGAGCGAAGGACGCCAGGGACCGCGAGGCCAAGGGCCGCGAGGCTGGCGGATTTGAGGAACTGAGCGCGGGTCACCCGCGGAAGAAGGATATCGTCCGACATGTCAATCTCCAAGCCTGATGGATGCGGCCGATCGGCACCGCTTGTCTGGAGAGCCGTTTAGGCGTGGTTTGTGGCAAGGGGAATGCCATGGCGATTGCACTTTGATGACATCCGCAACCGCGACGCCTGAGGCCGGCCGGGCCGATCCCCCGCCGCTGGCGGATAAAATGATGGCATTGAACGACTTACGGCGCTAAGCCGCGTGCGACCAGCGGCGCTTCGGCTGGTCCGCCCGCCGCCGCCCGCGGCGCCGATGAAGGACCGATGATGCTGCCAGACCTCGCGCCCCATCCGATTGCCCGCTTCCCGCACCAGCCGGAACTGAAACTGCTCTGCGCCGAGCACGCCATCGGCATCGAAGCGGACAGTGAGCGGCCGTTCGTTCTGCGGGAGGGACGCATCGTGCTCGGACGCCCGAGCCTCGACGGACGGGCGGAAGCGCTGTTTCATCTGCGCCACGCGATCGAACTGGCCTGGCTGGCGCCGCTGGCCGAGCCGCCGCTCGCCGGGCTTGCTGCGGCGCGTGCCGCAGCCCTCGCCATCGCGCTCGAAACCTATGGCGCGGCGGGGGCAACCGTGCCCGGCTGGATCGCCCCCCTGACCGGCTACGGGCCGCCCGATCTCAGCACCGCGCGGCGGATCTGGGCCAAGCTCGCGGCGCATCAGCCGGAGGCTGGCGACAGCCCGCTCGGGGCGGAGGCCCATGCCCGCCTCGCCGCCGCCTGGCCGCTGCTGGGGCCGGCCGAGTGGCTGATGGAGCAGGGTGGGGATGCGCGGCTCGGCATCGATCCGTTCACCGGCCTTAACGGCTATGGCTGTAGCCACCGCCCACGCCCCTGGGCGGTGACATTCGCCTCCTCGACCGCTTCATCCTGCTCCGAACGCGGCTATCTCGGCGCTGAGGCGGCAAGGCGAGACCTCGTCGCGGCAAGCCTCGCGGGCTCGGTTCATGCGGCCATCGGCGCCCAGGCGGAGGCGGTGCGCGCGGGCCTCGCGCGGGCTTTCGACCTGCCGGAGGGGACCGGCATCCTGCTCGCGCCTTCAGGCACGGATGCCGAACTCTTCGCCCTCGCCCTGGTGGAGGCGACCGAGGACCGGCCGGTAACGAACATCCTCCTGGCACCGGAAGAGACCGGCAGCGGCGTGCCGCTCGCCGCCCGCGGGCGGCACTTCGCCGCCGATACGGCGCGCGGCGTGCCGGTGGAAAAGGGCGAGGTGGTGGCCGGCTACCGTGGCGATACCACGCTCGCCAACATCGCCGTGCGCGGAGCCGACGGCGCGGTCCGGCCCGAACAGGCGATCGATGCCGATTGCCTGCAGGCGGTCGCCGAAGCGGTCGCCGCGGGCCGGCGCCCGGTGCTGCACCTGCTCGACGTTTCCAAGACCGGGCTGAGGGCACCGAGCACGACATGCGCCATGACGCTCGCCACCCAGCACGGCGCCAGGATGGACGTGCTGGTGGATGCCTGCCAGGCCCGGCTCCACCCCGGCACCATTCAGGATTATCTCGCCCGCGGCTGGATGGTGGCCATCACCGGTTCGAAATTCTTTACCGGTCCGCCCTTCGCCGGCGCCCTGCTGGTGCCCGAGGAGAAGATGCGCCGGCTGCGCGGCGTGCCGCTGGCGGAAGGGCTCGCGCTCTATTGCGGGCCGGCCGATTGGCCGGCAGACGCACCGCAGCCGCGGCGCCCAGCCGCCGAGGCGGAGGCGGAACTGCTGCCCGGCAATGTCGGCCTGCTCATGCGCTGGCAGGCGGCCATCGCCGAAATGCGGGCCTTCGCGGCGGTGCCGGCTGAACGCCGCCGGCACATCCTGCACCGCTTCGTCCGCCATGTTGAAGCCTCCATCGCCACGACGCCGGGCCTCGTCTCGGTGAGCCCGCATGGCCTGACCGAGGATGCCGGTGCCTGGGATCTGACGACGACCATCCGCTGCTTCGCGCTGCGCCGCACATCGGGCGGCATCAGCCAATTTCTCGACCTCGCCGAGGCCCGCAAGGTCTATATCTGGCTCAACGCCGATCTGACGGAGGCCCTGGGAACCAAGGTTTCGCCGGCCGAACGGCCGATTCTCGCCCGACGCTGCCATATCGGCCAGCCTGTCGCCATCACCCTCGAAGGCCAGGCCGCGGCGGCGCTCCGGGTTTCGGCCGGGGCGCGGCTGGTATCGGGCGAGCCCTCGCTCGCCCATCTCGATGGAGATGAGCGGCTGGAACAGGAACTGCGCGATGTCTCCCTGCTCTTCGCCAAGGTCGGGCTCATCCTCGCGCATATGGACTGGCTGACCGAGGCCAACCCGCGGCCGACCTACGCGTGAATGTCTGCGCGCGCGGTGCATTCCTGACGAAAAAAGAGGGGGAAGCATGATGCTTCCCCCTCTCGCATAGGCAACCGAAGCGTGAGATGCCGGGCCAAGCGGCCCGGCAGCCCTGGCGATCAGAAAACCGTGTGATTGACGCCAACCAGCGTGATCTTCGTCCCGTCGTTCAGCGTGATCACATCGCCCAGCGCGCCGACCTGCTCGGTGGGGAGATTGGCCGCCGAATAGCCGTAGCCGCCGAAGCCGATATTATCGGAGCTGTTGAAGCCATAGATGTATTCGCTTCCGCCAGCATGCCCCTTGATGAAGAGGAAGACATCCGACCCATTTCCCGCGACATAGGACGTGCCCGAACCACCGACCACGGTAGCCGCGCCGGCGCCCAGATTGGCGATCAGGGTGCCGGAATTGCCGAGCGGGTTGGTGGAGACGACGTTGCCGCCCGCGCTCTGGCGAAGATCGGCCGAAGTGACACCGGTGCCGCCGGCGACAAGATTGTTCCTGCCCGTCACGGTCATGACCGAAACGCCCGAGCCGCCGACCAGCGTGCTGTTGCCACCCGTCACCGTGCCGAGGAAGCCACCAGAACCGCCAACGACGGAGCTGTTGGCGCCGGACACCGAGAACTGGGTGAGACCGCTCGAAGCGCCGAAGAGGGTGCTCGCCCCGCTGCTGGCCGCGATCGTATCATTCGCGGCGGCGAAGACCCTCGTATTGCCGCTGGTCACGATCCGGTTGCCACCGGCAGACGTATCGGCGACCGCGCTCGCGCCCGAGACGGAAACCGTCGTCCCGCTGCCAGAGATGATGACCGGCCCGGAGGTGGAGATGGAACCACTCCCGGTAACGTTGGTGTAGGTGGTACCGGAGGAAAAAGCGCTGGAGAAAGCGGGGCCAGCCCCGCTCGTCGTGAATTGAGTGGGCGTAGTACCCCCACTCACCGTCGTGAACCCACTCATCCTATGTATCCCCTGCTTGGCAGCCGTGAATTTCAGGGCGCATCTGCTGCGCCCCCGGGCAACCAGCTAGCGGGCAGGGTGCTTACAAAAGGTTAACCGCGACAACATTTGCCGGCCGCTCGCGGAATTCTCATCGGCGCTGCCGCCGGCGGAATTCCTCAGCTTTGCGAAAGGTCTCTCGGCTTGCCAAGCAAGCTGCGCGCGAAGCGCAGAACCTCGGCCCGCCCGCCCTCACGCAGCTGCCGGTACAGATTAAGGAGCGCGCGCTCATCGGCGGTTTCGGCCGCCGCCGGGCCCTGGCTTTCGCCCGTCAGCAGATAGCCGACTGACACGCCAAGGACGGCCGCCACCCGCGCAAGGTTGGCGCGAATCTGCCCCGTTCGGTCCGTCTCCCACTGGGCGATGGCGCTCCGCGAGACACCGATCCGCCGCGCCAGCTCTTCCTGCGTCCAGGAGAGAGAGCGCCGCGTTTCCCGAATACGCGCAGCGACTCCGCCGAGATCCGCCGCGGCATCCGCCCCTTCCAGCCATTGATGAGGCCCTTCGATCGGCATTCCCGCTTCCATGGCTCGAATTCTATTGCCTAACGGTGTTAGTTATAATAACAAACTCATACCGCTTGCCGCGGGGAGCGCCGCGCCGAGCAAGCCTAGCGGAGCGCCCTGCCTTTTCTCAAGCAGCATTCGGTCCGTGGCACGGCCACCCCCTCCCCCACCTCTCCATTGCCGAGGCTCCTCGATGCTCAACGCCGCCACCGCCAAGCCCATCCACGGCCGCCACAGCGCACGCGCCAAGCCGCGCCCTCTGCCCCCGGAATATGAGAGCCTCATCGCGTGCCTCGAAGAAGCCGGGTCCACCCTGCTTTCCCTGCCGCCGAGCGGATTCTCGCCCCGGCTTCGCACCTCCTCACTACCCATGCTGCGTGAAGCGACGGAAGCCTATGGCTGGCAGCCGGCGGAAATCCGCCCGCCCATGCCCTCAGCCGCGCGGATCAGCCGAATGGACCGGGCGATGAGCTATATCTCCCTTATTCCGCAGGATCGCTACGTACTCCGCCGTATCGTCGGGTGCCGGGCGCTCGTCCACCCGATCACGGGGCGGCACGTCTATTCCTGGCGGCGGCTCGGCGAGGCACTCGGTGCGGATCACAAGGCGGTGCAACGCTGGCACGCGGAGGGTATCCGCATCATCATCTTCGCACTTCGCCGACAAGCCCTGGCTGAAACTGGCCTCTCCGCCCCCGGCCTCACGGGGATGACCGATATGCGGCCCTGACCCTACCCTGCTCGCTTGACCGCATGTTGAGGGGCCGGTAGCACGGTTCGGGCTGCTACTAAGGATACTGCACAACGGTGACCCTCGCCACCCATGCGCTTTCATTAGCGGACTGGACCTCGCGGCTGACAGGACTGGGGCGGCGCCCGTTCGAGGCGCCCGCCCTGCTCGCGGCCGCGCTGCAAGGCGCCGATGCGGAGAGTTTCGGCCCCGACTTCGGCCCCGCGCAGTTCATGGAGGGCCTCGTCGCCCTGCTGAGTGCACTTGAGAACGAGGCGGACCTCTCCTTCTTCGGTCGCCTCGCGGTGCGGTTCGATACCATCCGCTGCCTGCGCAACCTCCTCCGGCTACAGCAAGAAGAGATGCGCGCGCCCGGGATCGTGACGACAGCGATCCGCCGGCCGTTGATCGTGACCGGACTGCCGCGCAGCGGCACGACCTTCCTGCACCGCCTGCTCGACTGCGATCCCCGCACCCGCAGCCCCAGCGTGTGGCAGACGCTCGCCCCCTACCCGCCACCGCATGGGCGGGATGACCGCGTGCGCCGTGCGGAGCGCGACCTGCGCGTCTTTGCCCGCGTCGCCCCAGGCTTTCGGGACGTGCATCCGCTCACCGCGCGCATGCCGCAGGAATGCACCGAAATCACCGCGCAGGTCTTCCAGTCCCTGCGATACGATACGACCTTCCGCATACCGAGCTATCTCGCCTGGCAGGATCAGCACGGGCACAGCTTCGCCTATCGCTTCCACAAGCGCTTTCTGCAGCATCTTCAGCATCAGAGCGGCGACGATCCGGACGCGGTGCAGTGGGTTCTGAAGTGCCCCGACCACGTCTTCGCCCTGGATGCGATCCGCCGCACCTATCCGGATGCGCGCATCGTCTTCGTCCACCGCGATCCGCTCAAGGTTCTGCCCTCGGTCGCGAAGCTTACGGAGATTCTGCGCCAGCCCTTCACCCGCGCCCAGAACAAGCCGGAAATCGGCGCCCAGGTGACCGGGCGCTGGCATCAGGGGGTGGAAGCGATGATGCAGGCAGCCGACGCGGGAGGTGCGACCTCGGACAGCGGTCTCTCGATTTGCCATATCCAGTATCGGGACCTCACGGCTGACCCTCTCGGCACCATTCAGCGGATGTACCATCATTTCGACATGGATTTGAACGCCGATGCGACAGCCGCCATCGCACAAGAGATGAGCCGGGCCGAACGCGGCGGCTACGGGCGGAACGTCTATCGCTTCTCCGATCATGGGCTGGACGCGACGCGCGAGCGACGCTTCTTCTCCTCTTATATGAAACGATTCGCGGTTTCCGAGGAAATCGCTGTTTAATTTTTCGTTCCGATTTCGTAAATTTTTGCTGGACAGGCGCCCCAGCTTTCCCTATAAGAATTTATATGATGGTTCGTTGCGTCGCTGACGCAGAGACATCCGATCAGCCGGCCAACCCGGCCACCATCGCCCTCCGACTATAAAATTCCGATCGAAAGGCCCCAACCGCGCATGGCTTTGGGGCTGATTGACTGGTCCACCCACGCTCTGGCGGAGGCGGACCTGGCGCCCGCGCCGCACCATCTCCGGTTGATGGCGGATCTCGAAGCGATCAGCAATGGCGAGATCGACCGGCTCATGGTCCTTATGCCGCCGGGATCCGCGAAATCGACCTACGTCTCGATCCTCTTTCCCGCCTGGTTCCTGGCGACGCACCGGCGCGCGGCGCTCATCACCTCCTGCCATACGGAGAGCCTCGCAAGCCACTTCGGCAGGCGCACCCGCGCGCTCGTACAAGCGCATTCCGAACTTCTCGGCTATCGCCTGGCGCCCGAAGAGAGGGCGGCGGACCGGTGGCGCACCAGCCTCGGCGGGGAGTATTTCGCAACCGGCATCCGCGGGCCGATCGCCGGCCGGCGCGCCGACCTCGCAATTATCGACGACCCGATCAAATCCTGGGCCGACGCGGATTCTCCCGCCGCGCGCGAGCGCCTTTGGGATTGGTATCGGATGGACCTCATCCCCCGCCTCAAGCCGCGGGGCCGGGTTGTGCTGGTGATGACGCGCTGGCACCAGGATGATCTTGGCGGCCGCATCCTCGACACCGAACCCGCCTGGCGCGTTCTCCGCCTGCCCGCTCTCGCGACGACGCCCGATCCGCTGGGCCGCGCGGAAGGCGCACCACTCTGGCCGGAATGGGAAGACGGGGCGGCGCTGCACCGCAAACGCATGGCGATGGGCGAACGCGCCTTTGCCGCGTTGTTTCAACAAAACCCCCGCCCGCCATCGGGTGGGCTTTTCCTCACCGAACGGCTTGGCCTCTGCGACGCCGTGCCGCCGACGGTACGCGCCGTACGAGCCTGGGATCTCGCCTCCGCCGTGCCGGCCCCGGGCCGCGATCCTGACTGGACCGTCGGCCTTAAACTGGAACGCGATGCTGATGAGCGCTTCGTCATCTCCGACGTGACACGGCTGCGAGGCTCACCCGGCGAGGTGGAAAGCGCCATCCTCGGCGCCGCGCAGCGGGACGGCCCCGCGGTGACAATCGCCCTGCCGCAAGACCCCGGGCAAGCGGGCCAGGCTCAGGTCTCCTACCTGACACGGCGCCTCGCGGGCTTCACCGTACATGCCTCGCCCGAGACCGGCTCGAAACTGACCCGCGCAAGCCCCGTCGCGGCGCAAGTAGAGGCCGGCAATCTCCGCCTGCTGCGCAGTGATTGGAACCGGATGTTCATCGAGGAACTCAGAGACTTTCCGAACAGCCACAAGGATGATCAGGTGGATGCGCTGTCTCGCGCCTTCATGACGCTGGTCTCGCCCTCAGGCCCGGCTCGGCGCCTGCACGTGCCGCTGCTTTCCCGCTGACTTCGCGCCCCCTCTCTCATACCGGATACAGGCATGTTCGACGCGATCCGCGCGCTGACCCCGCGCGACCCCGACTACCCCACGCGCACGGCGACGCTCGATCTCATGCGCCGTGTGCTCAACGGAACGCTCTACGACGTGCTGCCCTATCAATTCCACGAGGAGCGGGGCGCGGGAGGCGAATACATCCCGCTGCGGCAACGCCGCCCCTCCATCCGCTACGCGCTCTGCCGAACGGTGGTGGAAGACAGTATCGCTCTGCTCTTCAGCGAAGGGCATTTTCCCACCCTCCTCTGCGCCGACCACGAAACCCGCGCTGTCCTCGCCGACCTCGTGCGGGACGCCCGTTTGAACAGCGTGATGGTTGAAGCGGCGCTGCGCGGCTCGATCGGGTCGGTCGCTCTGCTGCTCCGTATCCTGAAGGGCCGTGTCCATGTCTGCGTGATGGACAGCCTTTTCCTGATGCCGACATGGCAGCCCGATGCCCCGGACACGCTGGCGAGCGTGACCGAACGCTACAAGGTGCGTGGCAGCGCCTTGCTGGCGCAAGGCTATGAGATCGCCGAACCGGGCATCGAATACTGGTTCATGCGCGAATGGACGACGGAAAGCGAGACCTGGTACCTGCCCTGGCCTGTTGGCTACGAGCCGCCCGGCGGCCCTGCCCCCGATCCCGCCCGATCGAGCCGCCACGGCCTCGGCTTCGTGCCGATGGTCTGGATCCGCAACCTGCCGGGCGGCGAAGGCATCGATGGCGCCTGCACCTTTCGCGCCGCGGTGGAGACGAGCATCGAGATCGACTACCAGCTTTCCCAGGCGGGCCGCGGCCTCACCTATAGTTCAGACCCGACCCTGTTGATCAAGGAACCGGCGACCACCGACCGCGAAATCATCAAGGGTGCCGGCAATGCACTCGTTGTCAGTAAGGATGGTGATGCGCGGCTGCTCGAAATCGGCGGCTCGGCCGCGAATGCCGTGATCGACTATGTGAGGGTCTTGCGCGAGTTGGCCCTGGAAAGCGTGCATGGCAACCGCTCCTCGGCCGACCGCATCGCCGCCGCCCAATCCGGGCGTGCGCTCGAATTGATGAACCAAGGCCTGATATGGCTTGCGGACAATCTGCGCGTTTCCTACGGCGATAACGGCCTGCTGCCACTCATGCGAATGATTTTGCGGGCTGCGGCGCGCTACCCGATCACCGTTATCGGCAAGCCGATGCCCAAGATCTCGCCCGAGGCACGCATCACGCTCGATTGGCCGCGCTGGTATCCGCCGAGTGCGGCCGACCAGTTGGCGGAAGCGCAGACCCTGACAACCCTTGCCCAGTCCGCCCTGATTAGCCGCGAAACCGCGGTGCGCAGCATCGCCGATGCCTACGGCATCGAGAATGTCGGCGCCGAACTCGCGCGGATCCAAAAGGAAGCAAAGCATGACGACACCTGACGCCCCGCCCGGTGACGGCGCCGGCGAGACGATCGATGCCCTGCGTGCCCGCGCAGCCGAACTAGAACAACAGGTGCAGGCGCTGACCGCCCAGGCCCGCAACAACCTCGTCCTCTCCGAACTGAAGGCCGAGGCGCTGCGCGCCGGCATGATCGACCTCGACGGGCTGAAGCTCGTCGATACGAGCGGGCTTACCATCACCGAGCGCGGCGAGGTTGCCGGCTGCTCGACCCTGATGGACCGCTTTCGCCGCGACAAGCCTTGGTTGTTCCAGCCCGCCTCGACCACCACCAACGCGGTGCCGCCGCCCTCACAGCCGCCGCGCACCAAGCTCGCGACCGAGATGACCAACGAGGAATACCGAGCCGCCCGCGCCGCGATCCTCCGCCGCTTCTGATCTCTTCACCCATAAAACGCCGAAAGGATCGCCATGGGCATCCAGAATTTTCCCGTCGCTCTGCAACCCATCATCCAGCAGGGCTTCCTCGAACGCGAGTTCCAGCAGGCGCTGCGTTCCCGCCTCGGCTATCGCGCCGTCGCCGACCGCGAAGAGATCGCGGTCGGCATCGGTGAAACCCTCACCAAGACGCGTGCGGGCCTGAAGCCGAGCGTGACGACGCCGCTCTCGCCCTCGCTCAACACCAACCTGGACAACGGCCTCACTCCCAGCAGCTGGGGCGTTGAGCAATATACGCTGACCCTCAACTTCTACGCAGCGACCGCCGATCTGAACATGGTGACGAGCCGCGTCGGCATCGCGAGCCAGTTCTTGCAGAACGCCTATACCAACGGCGAACAGGCCGCCCGCAGCCTCGACGAGCTCGCCCGCAACGCGCTCTTCAACGCCTATTTCGGCGGCAATACCCGCGTGACCACGGCGCTGGGCAGCGCCGGCCCGACGATCGCCGTGGACGACATCCGCGGCTTCACCACGGTCTTCGTCAATGGCGTGCAGTTTCCCGTCTCGGCGGGCAATCCGCTGACCGTCACCGTCGGCAGCGATGTCTATACGCTGGTCGGCGCCGTGCCCGACAGCACCAACATCTCGACCACGCCGCTCGGGATCTCCGGCTCGCTGACCTTCGCGACGAATGTGACGACGACGGACGGTGCGGCGGGAAGCACCGTGCAGGCCGCCACCGCCAGCGCCATCCTGCGGCCGGGCGGGCGGAGCAATACCTCGCTTCTGCAGGCGACCGACAGCCTGGCCATGGGCAGCCTGCTGGATGCCGTGGCAACGCTGCGCAAGAACGCGGTGCCGGAAATCGACGGCGTCTATAACTGCTACCTCGATCCCGTCTCCGCCCGCCAGCTTTTCGCTGACCCCGACTTCAAGACCCTCTTCACGGGTGCGACTTCGAGCAACGCCGTTTTCGCGGATGGCATGGTCAACGATTTCCTCGGCCTCCGCTTCATCCCGACCACCGAGGCCTTCGTCCAGCCGCACCCGACGATCCCCGGTCTCAACATCCGCCGCCCGATCATCTGCGGCCAGGGCGCACTCATCGAGGGCGACTTCGCCGGCATGGGCGCGGATGATGTGGCACCGAAAGACTCGATCGTCGCGACCGTCGATAACATCGCGATGGTGACGCGCGAGCCGATCGACCGGCTGCAGCAGATCATCGCGCAGAGCTGGTATTGGATCGGCGGTTTCTGCGCGCCCTCCGACACCACGACCACGCCGCTCACCGTGCCGACGGCGACCAATGCCGCCTTCAAGCGAGCGGTCATGGTCGAGCACGCGGGGTAAGGCGCGATGGCGAGCGGTAGCATTGCCGCCTTCACGCCGGAGGCGACGGTAACCATCTCCGCCAGCACCACCAGCACGGCAATCCTGCTGGGCGGCGCCGGCCCGTCGCTCCTCGTTTTCAACGCAACCGCCTCCACCGCCTTCCTGCGCCTCGGCGCGGGGCTGCAGACGACCGCGAGCCTTGCCGATCTGCCGATCCCCGCGGGTGGGCGCGTCTTGCTTGGCGTCAGCGCGACGGTCACGGCCGCAGCCGCTCTCCTGAGTTCGGGCAGCGGGACGCTGTATCTCACTCGCGGATCCGGCTCGGCCTACTAGAGCTCTCCCGCTCGCAAGCGATTGCGGAGACTGCTCTTGCCTATCGTTCTGGCGCGCGTCGCCACCCGGCCGGATCGCTTCATCCGGCCCGGATCGGCGCCGGCGCGCCGCGGGACGATAGGCGGAAGCCCGGCCGGCCCGAGCGCGGCCGGCCGGGCACCTTTTTTGGGAAACCAGCCTCATGGCCTTCACCGATAGCGAGAAGACCGATGTTCGCCGCTTCTGTGGCTATCCGGCCTATGGCGCCGGAGCCAGCGGCTTTCAAGGATGGCGCTTCTTTCAAGCCTATGGGCTTCTGGAATATCGACTGAACAACCTGTCGCCCGCAGAAGAAAGCGTTGTCCGGACCTATCTCGGCACCCTTCGCGGCCTCGAAGTGGGCGTGCCGCAATCCGCGCAGGGGCTCGACACAGACCAGGCGGCGGTTTGGACACGCAACAAGGACGAGTTGCGCGACCGGCTGACCCTGCTCGACGAATGGCGCCGGCGGCTCTGCAACTTTCTCGGCCTGCCGCCCGGCCCGAGCTTCGCCTCCTCCGGCATTACCTTGGTGGTCTGATGGATACCGAACGGCTGCGCGATCGCTTTTCCTACGGACTAGGCAAGGCCGCCCTGGCGACCGGCGAGGACTACACCTTGCTCCGGCCAACAGGCGCGATCGACCCCACCGACCCGTTGAACAAGAAACTGCTGCTCAAGGTCTCCCTCGCCGGGCAAGGCCAGGGCTGGCGCCCCGCGCCCGCGCCGAACGAGCCGTTCTGGTCGGCCATGATGGATACCGCCTATACGCGGCCGGGCGACTATTTGCGCGGCCCGCTCGGCATCTTCTTCATTGCCGCACAGCCTCCGCTCCTCCCGACGCTCTGCGTGCAGACCAATCGCGCGATCTCGGTGACGCGGCCGGATGGCGCAGCGGCGGTCGGCATCAACGGCTATGGCGGGGTGCAAAGCAGCGAGATGATGCTGCTTCTGCAGAATTGGCCTGCCAGCGTGCTGATGGGCCGAACGGGCGGCCGCCGCGGCGGTGAATTGCCGGACGAGCCCGGGCCGCCGCTCTGGACGGTTCTTCTTCCTCCCCTGCCGCAGCAGGTGTGCCTCACCATGCTGCCAGGCGACATCCTTTCGGATGAGACGGGCTTCTCCGCGGTGATCACCGCGGTGGAGCCGAATGCGCTCGGCTGGCGGATAGCCGCTGTGGAGGCGATCGCCTGATGGCCGATCAATCAGACATCGAAAATGCCCTCGTCACCGCGATTGCGGCGACGCTCTATCCGAACGGCAGCGGCAGCGTCTCCTCCGTTAATAACGGCACGGCCCTCTTCCGCGTCTATCGCGGCTGGCCGATCGCCCATGCTCTGAATGCGGATATCGCAGCTGGTGTCTGCAACGTCACTGTCTTCCCGGCCGGCGAGCCAAGAGACACGACGCGGTATCCGACCCGCTGGAACGTGACGACCGCCGCCGCGCCAAGCCTGACCATCACCACGCGCAGCAACATCATCATCTTCGGCGGCACCCCGGCCGCCGGCCAGATGGTGGGCATTGCCGTTGACGGCAAGACCTTCATCTATCTCGTTCAGGCACGCGACTCCACCGCACTGATCGCCGCCGCGCTGGCGGCGCAGATCACGGCCGCTGGCATCTTCACGCAATACTCCGGCAGCACAGTCGCACTTCCAGGCGCCAGCGGATTGATCGCCAGGGTGGAGCAGGCACAAAGCGCCTTCAAGGAGACGCGGCGGCAGAAGCAGAATTTCCGCGTCACCTGCTGGTGCCCCACGCCGCAGTTGCGGGACGCGGCGGCTTCGACGATCGACGCCGCTCTCGCCGCGACGACCTTCCTGACACTCGCCGATGGAACCAGCGCCAGGCTCACACTCGCCGGCGGCACGACGACGGACGACCTGGAGAACGCCAACCTGTATCGCCGCGACCTTCTCTATGCCGCGGACTACGCCACCATCCTCACCGCCGCGCAGCCCGCGATGGTCTTCGGCACGGGCACGCTTTCGACCCCGGCCGGGAACCTTGCCGCGCTTCTCGGCTAAGCCAAGGGAAGATTCATGCCCATCGTTCAACAGGGCGCTATCAACACGACGGCGTTGGTGGTGCCCGACCTCTACGTGCAGATCGTGCCGCCGCAAACGCTTCTTCTCAACGGTGTGCCGACCGATATCCTCGGCGTCGTCGGCAGCGCGAGCTGGGGCCCGGTCGGCCAACCCGTCATCGTCAGCAGCATGGCGGATTACAGCCTGGCCTACGGCCCCGTTCTGCCGCGTACCTATGACATGGGAACGCAGGTGGCGACCGCCATTCTGCAGGGCGCGCAGAACTTCCGCTGCGTGCGCGCCACGGATGGGACGGATACGGCCGCGACCCTGACGGTGCAAAGCGCGGTGAAATTCACCGCCCTTTACACCGGCAGCTCCGGCAACAACTTGTCGGTCTCGATCTCCGCCGGGTCGCAGGCGGGCAGTACCCGCCTGACGGTCGGCTTCCCCGGCTCCGCCCCCGAGGTCTATGACAATATCACAGGCAGCGGGGCCGCGCTTTGGCAGGCGATGGTCCTCGCCATCAATGCCGGCAACGGTCCTCTCCGCGGGCCGTCGCAGCTGCTGACGGCCGCTTATGCCGGCGGCACCGCCGCGCCGACAGCCGGCAGCTTCAGTTTCAGCCAGGGCACGCCAGGCACCGATGGCGCGACCGGTGTTTCCACGACCAACCTCATCGGGCAGGACAGCATCCCCCGCACCGGCATGTATGCGCTGCGCGGCCAAGGTTGCTCGGTCGCGCTGCTGGCGGACGCGATCGACCCTTCGCAATATACGACGCAAGCGGCCTTCGGTCTTTCGGAAGGGGTCTATATGATCCTGACCGGCCCTGCCGGCGACACGATCGAAAATGCGGTGTCCACCAAAGCGACTGCCGGCCTCGACAGCTATGCCTGCAAGCTGATGTTCGGCGACTGGCTCTACTGGAACGATCCCACCAACGCGCAGCTACGCCTCGTCTCTCCGCAAGGCTTCGTCGCCGGCAGGCTTGTCAATCTCTCTCCCGAACAGTCGAGCCTCAACAAGCAGCTCTACAGCGTCGCCGGCAGCCAGAAGAGCGGCGCGGCCGGTTCCGGCCAAACCACAACCTATTCGAGTGCCGATCTGCAGACACTGTTCCAGAACGGCATCGACGTGATCTGCAACCCGCAACCCGGCGGAAGCTACTGGGGTGTGCGCTGCGGCCACAACTCCTCCTCCAATGCGGCGGAGCATGGCGACAACTACACGCGCATGACCAACTACATCGCCGCCACGCTCAATGCGGGGATGGGCCTTTACGTCGGCCAGGTGATCAATACGAGCCTGTTTCAGAACATCCGCGCCACACTCCTCTCCTACCTTCAGAGCATGCTGCAGCAAGGGCTGCTCGGAAGCACCGGTGCCGGTACGCCGTTTGCGGTGGTGTGCGATCTTTCGAACAATCCGGCAGCGCGCACTGCTCTCGGCTACGTTCAAGCAGACGTGCAGGTTCAATACCAGGGCATCAACGAATTTTTCCTCGTCAACCTCGAAGGCGGCCAGACGGTGCAGGTTACGAGCCAGACGCTTACCAACGGACCCAACTACTAACGGAGCACCCCGGGCATGGCCCTCAACTCGTTCAACACCGGCAAGGACTGTCAGGTGGTCGTCATCGGCCCTACCGGGCGCCTCGACCTCGAACACGTCACCGGCTTCGAGGCGAAGCAGGTTACCGCCTCGGTTCGTGTCGATCGCCTCGACGGCGTCATCCTCGGGGCGGAACTCCCCAAAGGCTGGGACGGCGTCTTCGAGCTCGAGCGCGGTTCCTCGGCCGCTGACGATCTCCTCTCGCAGATCGAGCAAAGCTACATCAACGGTATCACCCCGGCGCCGGGAACTCTCTATCAGTATATCGACGAAGTCGATGGCTCCACCTCGACCTATCAGTTCAACGGTGTCGTGTTCAAGCTCGCCTCTGCCGGTGCTTATAAGGGCGATGCAAGCGTGAAGCAGACGCTGGAGTTCTTCGCTTCCAGCCGGAGCCGCGTCTCGTGATGACAGCCTCGAGCCAGTTCTCAGAGGACCAGGGACTAGCCGAAACCGTCGATGCCCTCGGCCGGCATCTGACGGTACGGCAGCCTCACGCGCTCGATCAACTGCGTCTCTTCAAAGCGGTAGGGCCGGTGCTCGCGCAGAACCAGCCCTATCTGGGCATGGCGATGGTCGCCTGCTCTGTCATCGCGATCGACGGCATACCAGTCCCGCCACCGACATCCGAGACGCAGATCGAAGCCTTGGTCACCAAGCTCGGGGATGAGGGCATGCGGGCCGCGGGTGCTTTGCTGACGCCGCCGCCCGACGCCTCGGAGATGCAGTCTTCCGCGGGAAACTGAGCCGGCACCCTGTTTTGATCGAGTGTCTATGGCTGGTCAAAAACGGGGTGCCGTTCGACATCGCCTTCAGCCTGTCCGCCGTGGACCGGAAGGCATTCGCGGTTGCCTTCGGGGAGATGGCAGGTGCGCACTACGATTGGCAGCGCATGACTTGGGAGAGTTGAGCATGCGGGCGCGCTCCTCCACCACCACCGAGGATTGGACGGCGATAGAACGATCAATTCTTGATGAAGCACTCTGTGTCCTGCGCAGCGCCGCGGCTGCAAAGGCGGGCCTCGAACCGGCGGCGATCGGCATGCACCAGATTGGCGAAAGGCGCGCGCGGCTCGAAGTGGCCCACCCGGATTTGGTGCAGCGGGAGCGGGGCTCATCGGCGCACCCACCGGCGCCGTTTCTCTCGCCAGACGATCCGACGATGACCGCTCTGCAACTGGCTCTGGCAAACAAGCTTAGGCAATCGAACAAATGACGGATATCGAGACGATCGGAATTTCCCTGGTACTCGATAATGGCGTGGCCGAAGCCATGCGACGCATGCGGCAAGATTTCGTTACCCTCGAGCGCGGGACTGTCTCCCAAGCGCAGCGCATGGAAAGCATCGCGCGCGCGCATCTTCCTGCTTATCACCAGCCTCGCCAGGCGACGCCTGCATCTCCCTGGGCTCCTAGCAGTGCCGCCGCACCGAAGCCCCCGGTTGATGCCGCCAGGCCCTCGGCGGAGCCGCCGCCGATGCCGTTTTCTTCGACGCCGCGGACCGAGGCGAACCGACACCCGGCGCATGAGCCGAGACCCCTGCGCCAAACACTGCCGGAGCCACGGCCACACACCGTCCTTCCGGTCGCCATTGGGGCACCGCAGCCAATAACGGTCGACCTATCACACGTGGCATCGGCCAAGACGCAGGCGGATCAGCCCGCTTCACGTCTGCCGCCCTTGCCGGTGCAGCCCCCCGCGCCCGCGGCATCACCTCGGCCCGCTCACATGCCCGCACCAGATCAAGCATCCGCGCCGCCATTGCGCCCGACCGCTCCTGCTAGGCCAACGGCACTGGCCGGCCTGCAGCTCCCTCAGCCTGTGCCTTCCACGCCAGCCGCGCCGCTTCAGCCACTACAGAAGGTGCTTCGTCAACCAGCGGAGCTTCCCGTTCCCGCACAGCCCGCTCCCGCGCGACAGGATTTTTCGCCTCCTGCCGCAGGCCGACAGCCCGCGCGGCCGAGCATTGCGCCGGCGAGCTTCACGACCTTTCCGCTGACAAGCCGGCTGCCGCGGGAAGCGGCGGACCGCCGGCTCTCCGCCAAGGCAGTGCCGGCGCTGCCGCCGGCGCCGGCATCTGTGCCGAAGGAACCCGCCGCCAATGCCGCGCCGAGGGTGCCAAACTTCCCCTCGCCACCGCTCCCCCTGCCGCCGGATCCTCTTCTGGGCTCGCTGGCGTCTGGCGGAGCGCCGCCGAAGCCGGATAGCCCCACCCTGGTGGTCGCCGGACAACCGCCACCCTTGCCCCCATCATCTCCCGGCACGGCCCGGCCGCCGGTGCAAGCGACGACGCCAGTTGAGGGAAGGAAGACGCCTGCCTCGCCGCCGGAAGATCTTGCCGACAGCACGTCAAACGACTCCGCCCCCGTACTCTACGGTGATCTGCTGGTGGACGGCCGCAGCCTTGCTTCCTGGATTTCCTCGACGATCGCCCAGCGTGCATCGCATCCGCCGCGCGCCAGCCGCCGCTTCAACACGCGCATGGCACCGGCCTGGCCCGGCATGCCCCTTTAGAGGCCGAGAGAGCGATGACCACCGCAGTTACGCTTGGCGCCATCAACCTCGATTCCTTCGAGGTTCCGACCTTCATTCTCTATGGCGGCGATCAGCGCGCGGTCGTGCATGATCTGCCTGGCGGCAGCCGCGTCCTCGATGTCTTGGGCAGTGCTGACCACGACATCATCTTCAACGGCGTCTTATCCGGCAGCAATGCCGAGCAGCGCGCCGTACTGCTCGATACTTTGAGGATATCAGGGGCTGCCGTCCCGCTCAGTTGGGGCGACAACTACTTTATGGTCATTCTGTCGAGAGCCCTGTTCAGCTATCGGAAGTCCTGGTGGATCCCCTACCAGATCCGTTGCACAGTAGTGGTCAACCCGCTGGCGATCGCGGTGAACCTCGCCACCTCGGTGGCCTCGTCGATCCTCGGCGACCTGACGAGCGCGGCCGCCCTCGTGCCAGACGCGCCGCCGGGGCTCGCCGCTGCGCAGACCGGGCTTGCGCAAGCGACCGGCACGACGCCCGGAGCCGCTGCCTACCAACAGAATCTGGCCGATCTATCGACCAGCCAGGCGAGCCTGCAATCGGCCACAAGCCAAAGCGGGGCCATGGTGTCCGGCTTCGATCTCGGCATGCCGGCGGGCTCACCGGTCGCGGGTGCCTCTGGGCTGAGCCAGGTGGCGAACGCCTCCGCCTCTCTCGCCAACTCTGCAGCCGCAGCGGGTTACGTCGGCCGCGGCTTGAGCCTGCTCTCTGCCCTTGGAGGTTGAATGCGCACCGTTACTGGCATCGGCGGCGACCTGTTCGAGATCGCGGCAGCCGAACTCGGCGACGCGACCCAGTGGATCCGTATCGCTCAGCTCAATCGCTTGAGCGATCCGCTCCTCCCCGGCGGCTATACGCTGCTCATCCCCGACTACGACGCCCAGGCCGGAGGCGGCGTTGCAACTCAGTGACGGTATGCCCGCCCGAACCGTCTATGCTGACCTCAGGCTGAACGGCACCTCCGTTGCCGGCGTGCTCGATGCAGAGGTCACCCTTGCCAATCATCAGGTTGCCGGGTCTTTTCACGTGACGCTCGCCTTGGGAGCGGATCCGAACTTTACCGCCGCCACGTTTGCGACCGCCATCGACCTCTATGCCGAGATCCGCTTTGGCATCGGCATTCCCGGCCTGCCCGCCGCCACCGCCACATGGGCCTCAATCATCACGGGTAGCGTCGATATCATTGCCTATGACCTCGCCGCCGGAACCGTGCAGCTCTCCGGCAGGGATCTCTCCGCTGTGTTCATCGACAGCCTGAGTGCGGAGACATTCGCCAACAACACGGCGAGCGAGATCGCGCAGACGCTTGCCGCCCGCCATGGCCTTACACCCGTCGTCACCCCGACGACGGGACCTGTCGGGCGATACTACGCGGACGGGCACGCGCTTTCATCGCTCCACCGCTCCCACTCTCTCGTGACGGAGTGGGATCTTCTCTGCGGTCTCGCGGAGACCGAAGGTTTCGATGTCTTCGTCCAGAATGATAGCCTATTCTTCACCAGCCCGGCGACGGATGCTTTGCCCACGGTGCTGACCTGGATGAACCCAGGCTCACCCGGGATCGCGTTGCAGACGCTTCATCTCGAGCGTACGCTCGGTCTGGCACGGGATATCGTCGTCACCGTCCAAAGCTGGAACAGCCGCCAGGCAACGATGATCTCCGAAACGGTCCGCGCGTCGCCTTCAGGCAAGGCTGTCGTTTCCACCTCGCCTTATGCCAAGCAGCCTGCGACCTATGTTCTGATCCGGCCCAATCTGACCAGCAGCGAAGCGTTAACTCTGGCGAACAACACGCTCAGCGATCTAAGCCGGCATCAGCGGGTGATCTCAGCAATCATGCCCGGCGAACTCTCCCTGGCACCACGGAAGCCCGTTGTCCTCGCAGGCTCGGACACTGCCTTTGACCAGCCTTACATCATCGACGAAGTGGTGAGGCATTTCTCCGTCCGCACCGGATTCACTCAAACGATCCGCGCCGTCAATCTGACAAACTGAGACGAAGATATGGATGGCTTTCTGAATGCTGTGCGAGGCCAAGCCGGGCTCGTCGCCGGCGGCTATGCGCAGCTGCGCTGCGGGGTTGTTCAGTCTTTCAACCAAGACACATATTGCGCAACCGTTATGTTGCAGCCAGAGAACGTTCTGAGCGGCTGGCTACCCGTCTCTACAGCCTGGTCAGGCGCCGGCTGGGGACTGGTCGCTCCGATCAGCCCAGGCCAACAGGTCATCATTCTCGCGCAAGAAGGCCAGGCAGAGCACGGCATCATCCTCGGCTCGCTCTTTTCTCTCGCGAACCGCCCGCCTGCGACCCCCGTCGGCGAGCTATGGCTGGTTCATCAATCCGGCAGCTACCTCAAGCTGCATAACGACGGGACGATAGAAGGAAATGCGACGACCTGGAAGCTGACCGGCACGGTGACCATCTCCGGCGATCTCGTAGTCGGCGGAGATATAGCCGACAAGGCCGGAGCCCATGGCAGTCTCGAGACCTTCCGGGCCATCTTCGACGAGCACATTCACCCCGGCATCCAACCCGGCTCTGGCAACACCGGATTGGCCATTCCTCAGATCGAGTGAACATGTCTGATCTCAACCACGATTTCGGCGGCGATCTCTCGCTCGCGCCAGACGGTGACTTGTCGTGCGCCAGTGGGAACACTCTCGGTCAGCAACGCGTCCTTCGTCGCCTGCTGACCAACCCTGGCGATTACATCTGGCAGCTCAGCTATGGAGCTGGCCTGCCGGTGATGATCGGCCAACCGGCGGATGCCGCCTTTACCTCGTCCCTCATCCGAAGCCAAATCTTCCTAGAAGAAGCGGTGGCGCGGACGCCATCACCTACTGTCACGGTCCAATCAGCTGATAGCGTTGTTTCCGTATCGCTCTCTTACGCAAGCGCTTTCGACGCCTCTGCTCAGCTCGTTACGACCGCAGTTGGTCCATAACCCGAATGGGCAGGATTGGAACAAGCGATGCAGCTCTCTCTGAACAACTTCGCAACCCTGGTGCAGCAAGCTGCGGCGGCTGCGCAAGCCGGTGCGTCGCAGATCCTCGATTTCACTGTGGGCTCGGTCCTGCGAGCGCTGATGGAGGCCAACGCATCGATCGCCCTATGGCTGCAATGGCTGATCATTCTCGTTTTGCAGACGACGCGCTTCGCCACGAGCTCCGGGGCTGACGCGGACAGCTTCGGGGCTGATTTCGGTTTCACCCGGCTGCCGGCAGTAGCGGCGACTGGATTCGTCACCTTCAGTCGCTATGCGCCGACCTTGACCGCCGTCGTTCCTGCCGGCGTGACCGTTGCGACGGCAGATGGAAGCCGGCAATTCTCCGTCATCGCCGACAGCGCCAATGCCGCCTGGAACGCCACGGCGAATGCATATCTCCTCGGCGCCGGCGTCAGTTCGCTCAGCGTTCCGGTCGTTGCGGTGCAATCCGGTGCGGGCGGCAATCTCCTGCCGAACATGCTTACCCTGATCACGAGCCCCATCCCCGGCATCGACACGGTGACGAATGCCGCGGCGCTGACAAGCGGCGTAGATGCCGAACCGGACGCCTCGTTCAGGGCTCGCTTCCAGGGATTTCTCGATAGCCGATCACGATCAACGATCCAGGCGATCACCTTTGCTGTGCTCAACCTCCAGCAAGGCTTGAGTTGCACCGTTCTCGAAAACACCGATGCGAGCGGTGCCTTTCGGCCTGGCTTCTTTCAGGTGACGGTTGACGATGGCTCTGGCACGCCGCCCTCGGCCCTGATCGCGGCGGCGCAGGCGGCGATCGAAGCGGTGCGGCCGGTTGGCTCCATCTTCGCCGTTAGCGGACCCGTCAAGCTTCTCGCGAATATCTCGATGACGCTAAGCCTCTCCGGCGGGGCTCTCCCAGGCCCAGTCACCACGGCGGTGAGTGCAGCACTCACGACCTATATCAACGGCCTCCCGGTTGGCGGCAGCCTGCCTTACACCAAGCTCGCGCAAGTAACCTACGATGCGATCTCCGGCATCGAGAACGTCGCCGGCCTGACCTTGCAGGGGGCGATGCAAGACCTGCAGGCCTCGCCCATGAGCGTCATCCGAATCGGCACATTGGCCATCAACACCTAGGCGTTAAATATGATCGGTGACCAGCAAGACATGCAGGCGCGGCTTCTGCGCGCCCTGCCGAAAGGGTGGTTTGCGGATCAGGCCCCGATCCTCGCGGCTGTTCTCTCAGGCTTCGCATCGACATGGGCCTGGCTTTTCCGCCTCATCTTCTTCGCAGGGCAGCAGACGCGCGTAGCAACCGCATCGTCGGGATGGCTCGATCTCATCGCCTATGATTATGGCGGAGCCAGTTGGGCGCGAAACCCGAACGAGAGCGATGCGGCCTTTCGGCGCCGTATCCTCTTCAACATGCAAAGGGAGCGGACGACACGAGCCGCCCTAATTGCCAACGTAACCACTTTGACCGGCCGTGCACCCGCGATATTCGAGCCGGCCTTTCCGCCCGATACCGGCGGCCTCAGCACACCCACTCTCTCCTGGAACACCTCCGGTGGCTGGGGAACGCTCAGCCTGCCCTATCAATGTTTTGTCACCGCCTATCGCCCGCATGGGGGGGGTATTGCCAACCTGTCCGGCTGGGGCACGAACCCTACCAGCTTTGCCCTTGGCGGCTGGAATACTGGCGCCATCGCCTGGGGCGATCTCAGCCTTCTCGAAGGTGCGGTCACCGATGCCGAAATTTTGTCCGCCGTGGCGCAGTCCATGCCTGCTGCCAGCATCGCCTGGACAGCCCTTTCAAACTGAGGAAACCCATGGATCGACAGATCGTCTACCCCGCATCCATCCCTCTCGATACGGACTTTCTTTCGCTCAATCGCAACACGATGGTGGCACTCGGCTATCTTGCGCAAGCGACGCTTGGCACCGCAACGATCATCGACGGGCTTGCCTGCACGCCGACCACGCCGGCCTCACTTTCCGTGAGTGTCGGCCCTGGCTCGATCACGTCGTTCGGACCGATCGACAGCTTGGCCTATGGATCGCTGCCTGCTGACCCGACCGATCAGATCGTGAAGATGGGCATCAATCTCGGGCCGACAAACTTCACGCTGGCACCGCCGGCGAGCTCCGGCCAGAGCGTGATCTATCTCATTGAAGCGAGCTTCATCGAGGAAGATGCGAGCCCGATCGTTCTCCCCTATGTCAATGCCGCGAACCCGGCGCAGCCTTATTCCGGCCCGAGCAATTCCGGTGTGCCGCAGAATACCCAGCGGATCGAGCGGGTACAGTTGCAGCTGAAGGCTGGTGCCGCCGCGAATACCGGCAGCGAAGTTGCGCCATCTACCGATGCCGGATGGGTGGCGCTCTATCTGATTACCGTGAATAACGGTCAGACGGCGGTGAGCGCCGCGAACATTGCGGTCCATCCCACCGCGCCCTTCATCCCGTTCAAGCTTCCACAACTGGCTCCAGGCTTCTCGCGCCGCCAGGCCTTCTCGACCTCTAAGAATTTCGTCGTGCCACTAGGGGTCTCGCTGATCCGCGCAACCGTGATCGGTGGCGGCGGCGGTGGCGGCGGCTCTGACGGCAGCTACGCGGGCGCCGGCGGCGGCAGCGGTGGCTATGCGACTGGAACTTTCACCGTAAGCGCAGGCGCGACGATCGCCATCGGCGTCGGCGCGGGCGGGGTTGGCAGTGGCGCTCATGCCTCCGCCGGCAATGGCGGCACATCGAGCTTCGGAACCTTCCTGAGCGCCACAGGTGGCGAAGGCGGCCAATACCAGAGTGCCTCCTCGACACCGGGCGGTGGTGGTGGCGTTGGCAGCGGCGGAGAGTTCGCGGTCAATGGTGGCTTCGGGGCCGACGGTCAGAATGGCTCTGTGGTGATCGGCGGTCATGGCGGCGCCAGCGTGCTCGGCGGCGGCGGGCGGGCTTCAACCGCCGGAAGCACTGCCCTCAATGGCCAGGCTCCGGGCTCGGGTGCGGGTGGCACCTACAACTCCTCGGGCAATGGCGGCCAGGGAGCCCCCGGCCTCGTAATCGTGGAATACTGATATGGCAACGCCCGCCAATCATTCCTGGAAGCCTTGCAATGCCCGGGTACTGACGATCACCGGATTCGATCCGACCCCGCGCGGATCTCCGCCCCAACTGCCGCCAGGCACCGTAGCGGCCTGGCCGCCCAAAGATCCCGCCGACGTCTTGGACTATGTGTTCGATATCTCCCCAGCTCTCTGGGGCGATCACGGCGACAGTATCTCCTTTCTTGACGTGACGATCGCGCCGGCCCTCGCCGGAGATCTGACCTTGACCACAAGTTCAGTCGATGGCCAGCGAGTCATTCTCTGGCTGGGGGCCGGCCAGACTGGAACCACCTACAGCGTGACCCTGGCGATCACCACGGTGGGCGGCGGCAGTTTCCAGCGCACCTTGTACCTGCCTTGCCTTTCGCTCTCAGCGACGCCGCCGCTCGGCACCGAGCTCGTCACTGAAACGGGGGCGGCGATCCTTGATCTCGCCGGGCAACCCATTTTTATCGAAAGCTGACACTATGCCGACGATCGACCAGCTGCCGGCCGCAGTCGCAAGTTCAGACGCCGACGAACTCATGGCTACACAAAGCGGAAGCTCTCGAAAAGTTACGCGTGCTCAGCTGCTTGCCGGCTTGCAGCCCGCAATCTCTGTGCCTCCCGGCGCTCTTCTCGGCAATAGCGGCACGGCCTCCGCCGGACCTCTACCGATCACTGTCGGCAACAACCTGTCGATGTCGAACGGCGTCATTTCGGCGCCAGCACCGTTCGTTATCCCTAGTCTGCCGAACGGCAGCGCGCCGTCCCCTGCGGACCTTGTCCCCCTCTCGCAAGGGGGCGTCGCCTCCACCATCAGCTATGGTACCTTTCTATCCGGCCTCGCGTCTCTTCCCGGCTTCGACGCTTCTCCCTTGATGATGACACCAGCAGGGGCAAGCTCGCAGCGCAGCCTTTCCTCGCTGCTGGCCGACGCCTTGACGGTCGAGGACTTCGGCGCGGTCGGCGATGGCGCGACCGATGATACGGCGGCGTTCCAGGCGGCGATCAAATCGCTGCGGCCCATCATTCTAGGCCCGCGCACCTACATCCTGAACAATGCGCTCTCGCTCACTAATTCCACGGGATTGACCCTGATCGGCGTTCCCGGCCAGACCGCCATCCGTCGGCTGAGCCAGACGGCAGGATCTCCCTGGATCATACTCTCTGCGCCGCTCGTGCATGTTGAAGGCGTCACCTTCGATGGGAACGCTCAGCTGACAGGGGGCGGTGATGGTGTTGTCATCCCTCAGTCCTGCCTCCGCTCGACGTTCGACCGCTGTGTCTTTTCTAACTGCACCTCCAACGCTGGCCTGGTGTTTGAGCCCTCCGACCCGGCGTTTACGCGCCATACCGTGACGGGTTGCGAGTTCTTCAGCAACAACTACGGCATCATCTGCCAAGCCGCGGATGGGCTGACGATCAGCGGATGCCACGTCCATGACAATACAGGCAACGGCATTCAAGTCGATTATGTGAACACCGGCGGCTCCGTCAAATCCCGCCTCGCTCTTATCACCGCCAACCACTGCTGGAACAACTATGTCGGCATTGTCGTAGGTGACTATACCAGCGCCGATGCTTCCCCGGCCACGATCAGCAATCAAACCGCCGACGGCATGCTGAGCATCATCAGCGGTAACCAGTGCCATGACAACGCCGAGTATGGGATCGTCGCGCAGGGATACAATCTTCTGGTCAGCGGCAATCTGGTCTATAACAACGGCGGGACGAACCTGACCAATGCCGGCATCCTGGCAAATTGCTGGGCGAGTATTGTCACCGGCAATATGGTCACAAACCACCAAGGCTTCGGCATCGATGCCGGCGCCGCGAACTTCACCCACCTGTCCAACAACTACATCTCTACCGCACGCATCGGCATCAATGCCGGAGGTGCGCAGGAGCCGAGGGTCTTTGGCAATTCCATCTTGAATTGCAGCTACTACGGTATCGTCATCTACAACAACGAGACCGATGCTCAGGGCAATGTCATCGGCGTCGCCTCGAAAGACTGTTCGATCGTCGAAAACGTCATCGATATGCCGAGCGGTGGCGGCGGCATTTTGCTGATTGACGGTCCGCAATCGGTCCATATCGCGCGCAACAACTTCATCACGGTACCGGGCGCCGATCTCAGCCTGTGCCTGCTGCCGCTCACGGACACCACCGCGATCTCCGACAATCTCATCAACGGCCAGGCGAGCATTCATCTCTACGATCCGTTCGTGAACTCGGTCGGCCAGTTTAACGGACTTTACACCGTTCTCTATCCTGACATCATCGACGAGATCAGCATCACCCAGGCGAGCCAGCCGCTGCAGAGCATCTGTTCGTTGAACGGCAGCAACTACGCGCCGTATCTTACCTTCCTCAAGCTGACTGCGGGCGGGAGCGGCTATACCAGTGCGCCCGCGGTGAGCTTCTCGGGAGGTGGCGGCTCAGGAGCCTCTGCCCAGGCCTTTATCAGCAACGGCGCCGTGATCGGCTTTCGCATGCAGTCGCTCGGCTCGGGCTATACGTCTGCGCCGACGGTAACCATCAGCGGCGGCGGTGGCTCTGGCGCCAGCGCAACCGCCTTTATCGGCGTCCCGCTTTCGAACGGGCGCCGGCTCCGGGTCTTCTCCTCGGCGGAGGCACACTGGGCGACTGCTGGCAGCAACCCTCTGCAAACCACCCCGACGGCACAGCCCATCACCACGCCTGCGAACACCGAGACCGAGTGGCTCGGCCAGACGGGCGGCTGGCTCGCGACCCGCTATCAGCAATTGGACTACCTGGCACCGGCGAGCGATGGCAGCGTCACTCTGCAGTCGATCTCGGGCGATATCCGCCTGCAGCCGAACGGGAGCGGCGCGGTGCGGTGGGTGAGCAGCACCAATTCGGCTGGTTGCTCGACCATCGTCGGCAGCGGTTCCCCGAACGGCGTTGTCGCCGGCAACCCCGGCTCCGACTACCGCAATCTCACCGGCTCGGCCGGCAGTATCTTCTGGATCAAGCAGACGGGCACCGACACGAACGGTTGGGTCGCCCTCGGCTGATATGCGTGAAAAGAGGATTCGATGCCCACGATCGCCAGCCTACCTCCCGCTACAGCAGTCTCGCCGACGGACTTTCTGGCGATCGACCAGGGGACGGGTACCAACAGCGTCTCGGTTGCAATCCTGCAGCAAGGCCTGCAACCGGCCATCCTGACGCCGACGGGAAGCCTCCTCGGCCGGGTTTCCACCGGTACAGGAAGCCCCGAGACCGTATCGGTCGGAGCGGGGCTCGTTATGAGCGCCGGCACGCTCGCGGTCGGCGGCTCGATCGACGGTTTGCTTGCGGGCGAAACCGTGGATCAACTCCAAGCCGCCGCGCCCGCCGCAGATAGCGACAGCTTCGCCGTTGACCAGGGTGGCGCCGCGCTGGTGAAGCAAAGCCTTGCGGGCTTGTGGAGCTATATCGCGAACAAAATTCCGCTGACACAGAGGCGCGTTGTCGAAATTACCAGCAACACCGTTCTGGATGCGACCGCCCATAACAACGCGATCCTCATCTGCTCGCAAAGCGTCGTTCTCACCGCCAATTTCGTGAATATGGGAAGCGGCTTCTCTTGCGATGTGCTGAACCTTTCCTCCGGTACAGTCACCATGGGGCAAGGCATCACCGTCGGCTCTGGCAATGCCGGGCTGCCCCAGAAACTCTCCGCCCGGTTGACCGCCTTCACCTATTCCGGCGGAAGCCTGGTGTTTTGGGACGGCCAGTCCGGCACAGCGACCTCCGGATCCGGAACGACGACGGGCACCACGAGCGGCGGCGGCACAACCGGTGGCTCATCCGGCGGCGGGACGACGACCACGCCCTCGGTCAGCCTCGTCTTCGTGACCGCGCCGAGCGGCAGCTACAGCCTGTCCCAAACCAATGTCGGGGTCAACGCGACGCTTTCAGGCGCGGGCACGACTGTTACCGTCGCGTTCGGAGTGAGCTCTTCTACGTCCGCCGCTCCTGCCACTTGGACGGCGGGCACGCTCGTCAACACTCAAGCCAACGGCTCCAGCTTCTGGGGCGCCTACCTGACGATGCCAGCCACCGCCGGCACCTACTACTGCTGGGCGAAAAGCTCCGACGGGTCGGCCCAAGCGGTGAGCGCAGGCTTTACCGTCGCGTAAGTGCTTATCGAAGTGGCTGCGTGGGGTTTCTAGACGCGATGAGCCCTCGACGCGCAGCCTGCGGCTAAGACCAGTCAACCAGGCGCTGCCCCGCCCCTCTCCTTCAGATTCAGAAGAGTCCCATGATCTCTCAGCAAGGTGCCCTCAACACGACAGCGCTCGTCGTGCCGGATCTCTATGTTCAACTGGTGCCGCCGAATGTGTTGCTCCTCAATGGGGTACCGAGCAATGTCATCGGGATGGTCGGCTCGGCGAGCTGGGGACCGATCGGCGAGCCGGTGGTTGTCGGCACGATGCAGGATTACGCAGCATCCTTCGGCCCCGTTTGCAATCGACTCTTCGACATGGGAACCCATGTTGCCGTAGCGGCGCAGCAAGGGGCCAACAACTTCCGCTGCGTCCGCGTCTCCGACGGAACCGAGACGACAGCGACCGCCGCTGAAAGCACCGGCTCGGTTCGCTTCCTGGCACGCTATCCGGGAACGCTCGGCAATAGCGTGACTGTGACGCTCGCGCCTGGCACTCAGGCGAACAGTTGGGCCGCGACCATCGTGCTGCCCGGTCTGCCGGCTGAGCGGTTTGACAACGTCACCGGCTCCGGCGCCGCCTTCTGGTCCAACCTGGCCGCCACCATCAACACGGGGCGCGGACAACTCTCCCGCCGCGCATCGCAGTATGTCACAGCGGTCGCCTCAACGGTCGGCGGGTCTCCAGCCGCGGGGAGCTATACGCTCGCAGGCGGCACTGACGGCGCAAGCTCGGTGACCAGCAGCAGGCTCGTCGGCACGATGTCCCCTGCGTCGGGCATGTATTCCCTCGTCGGGCAGGCTTGTTCCATCATTGATCTGTGCGACTGCACGGACCCGACCGAGTGGACCACGGTGGACGCTTTTGCGGCATCGGAAAGTGCCTATGCCATCCTCACCGGCGTTGCCGGGGAAAGCATCGCCGCCGCAACCTCAGCTAAGGCATCGGTCGGGCTGGACAGCACGGCGACCAAGCTTCTGTTCGGCGATTGGCTCTATTGGTGGGATCCAACGAACCAGACCCAGCGCCTGGTGAGCCCCCAAGGCTTTGTGGCCGGCAGACTCGCTAACCTCTCTCCCGAACAGTCGGGCCTTAACAAGCCGATGTTCGGCATTGCCGGGAGCCAGAGCGTCGGGCTTCCGGGATCGGGTCTGACCCGGAGCTACAGCAATGCGGAACTCGCCGCATTGTTCGAAAACGGAATCGACCTCGTGACGAGGCCCGGGGCGGGAGGGCAGAATTTCTGGTCTTTGCGCCTGGGGCATAACACCACGAGCAATGCGAGCACCAGTGGTGACAACTACACCCGGTTGACCAACTACATCGCGGCCACCCTCAGCGCGGGCATGGGCCTCTATGTCGGGCAGGTGATCAACTTGACGCTGATGCGGCGTATCCGCAGCACATTGCTCTCCTATCTTTCCGGCCTCCTCGGCCAGGGGATTTTGGGCAGCACCACCGGCGCTCAGCCCTTCGCTGTCTTGTGCGACCTCGTCAACAATCCGCCCAGCCGCACCGCGCTTGGCTACGTGCAGGCGGACGTTCAGGTGCAATATCAGGGGATCAACGAGAAGTTCATCATCAATCTCGATGCCGGGACCAACATCCTGGTCACCTCGACGAACAGCCAGTCGGGCAGCAGCGGAACCTCAGGTTCGAGCGGTGGCAGCACGAGCGGCGGCTCCGGCACCGGCGGCACCAGCAGCGGCGGGGGTGGCACCTCGGGCGGCACCGGCAGCGGCGGGAGCACCACCGGCGGCACGCAGACCCTCAGCTTCCAGCTGGCGCCTTCGGGTAGCTACTCGGCTGGGCAGAGCAATATCGGTGTCAATGCGGTGCTCGCGCCCGGCAGCACGACCGCCAGCATCGAATTCGGCTGGTCCAGCTCGGCCACAACTCCCCCGAGCAGCTGGACCGCCGGGGTCTATGTCAACAGCCAAGCCAACGGCGATGCGCTCTACGGTGCCTACCTGACAGCACCGACGGCCGCCGGCACCTATTACGGTTGGGTTTCGACCAGCGATGGCAAGGTGTCGGCCGTCTCCGCCGCCGTCACGGTGAGCTGATGCTGCTCGTCGCGCCCAATAAACCGCTGCTCGTGGCGCTTGGCACAACGCTTTTGACGAGCCTGGGCGGCTCCTCCGGGTCTTCCCCGCCAGCCTCCCCGCCGCCGTCCAATCTCCCGTCGCCGCTATCGATCCCAACGCTCGGCGCCTGGTGGGATGCAAGCACAGCGGCGAGTTGGAACGCGCCGGTGGCGAGCCTCGCCGATCGATCGGGCAATGCACCTCCTCTCACGCCCTACCACTATTACACCGGCAGCGGGGCCACGCCCGCCTCGCTCATCGCCACGCCGCGCCTGAATGGCCTCCTCGGCGGCATTGGCGCGCCCAGCGCCACCGCTGCCGCCTATAGCCCGACACTGGATGCCGATACCGGGCTGACGGCGCCGAACCTCAGCCTCTCCCCCGATATCGCCTGGACGCATCTCCTGGTCTGGAGCCGCCCAAACCGGAGGCAGGGCACCTATTCGGTGGATGCGAAGCCGGTATCGCTCATCACCGTCGGCGGGGTCAGCGTTCTGTCTCTATCATCGACCGGAGCAACTCTGACGCTGTTCCCAGGCGCTTCGCCGACCGTGCTCTCCACGAGCATCACCCGGCGGCATACGCATGCTCTCATCCTCCGCAATACTCCCGGCAGTGGGGTGGATGTCTGGCTCGACGGAAGCAAGCTCGGCGCGGCAATCGCCAACCCGCTGCCATCCGGCATTAGCGGCACAATCACCTTGCTGCACGACATGACCTTGCAAGGGGGGGCGCAGCTCTGGCTGCATGAGTTCGCCACCTGGCCCCGGAGCCTTCTCGATAGCGAGGTCGGGACGCTCACCACCTATCTCAGCCGCTGGACGCTCGGCCGCCGCAAAGGGGTCTCTCTTCTGGTGATTGGGCAATCGAATTCGAGCTATTTCGTCGTATCGGGCGGGGCCGCCGCCATGGCGCAGGGGCTCGCCTGGTATATGGGCGCGCTCGCCGGGAATGTCGTGTTCCAGCCTTCCGGCACCTACTTCAGCCCCGCCCGCTACACCCAAGTGAACGGGCACCCGATCTCGAATTCCACCCCGCCCTTGTTCGCCCCTGGCGCCGCCGGCGGCACGTTTCTGACCAATCCTGGCGACGGCTCTGACCCATCGACCTGGGCGCTTGGCCCCGACGGAGTTGCCCTGCAGGACTATCTGACGGGCGCCGCAGCAATTCCGCCGAGCGAAGATCTGGCCGACATCGCAGCCATGGTCTGGCCCTGGACGGAACAGGACAGCACGGCCCCCTATAGCCAGAAAGCGCTCTATGCCGGCACGGTGAAACGCCTCGCGAGCCTCACGCGCGGCATGATCGGGCGCAACGCCAGCAATCTGCCGCTGCTGATGTGGAACGCGATCCCTTACGAAACGGATGCGGGCGTGCAAATGGTGCGCGAGGCTGTCACCGACATCGGCAACGACGCGACGCAGAATCTTGCTGTTTTCGCGGCCCAGACTGCAGACAGCATCCCCCTCGGCGCCACCTACGATGCCGCGACCGGAAGTTGGAGCGGGGGCGACGCCAGCCACCGCGACGAGACGGACGAAAAGACCTTCGGGCTGCGCGGGGCGCATGTGGCAGCCCGCGCAGCCTTGGCAGCCGGATTTGCCGATACCCTGAACAGTATCCCGGCCGCGATGCCGCTTGCCGGACCGAGCATCGTCTCGGCGCAACTGCAAAGCCCGACGGAAGTGATCATAACGGTTCGGCATGACCAAGGGACTGACCTGACGCTGCCGCTGCAGGCGGCGCTCGGAGCAGGCTGGGCGGTGATGGATGGCGGTAGCGTCGCAGCACCCGGGCCGATCGTCTCGGCCACCGCGGCGCGGCGGATTGATCCGACCCACCTGTCGATCACTCTCGGCAGCGCCCTCACCCAGCCGGCCGCATCCTGCCTGCTCTTCTACCCGTACGGCTCCAACCAGATCGGCCGAGGGAACGCGGTCACCGATAACTTTTCGACCATCGGATGGCCGGCGGAGTGGGACATGGCAGGCGACCTCGGCTCCGAATGGTCGATGAGTTTTCCACTGCAGGCGACCACCTACGGAATCGCTCTCAGCTAGGGATCTCTCCATTTGAACAGAGAATATTATGACTCATCTACATGGAGATCCGAGCATGAGTGCGAGTGACTGGATCGGCGTTGCAACCGTCACCCTGACACTCTTTGCACTCTACTCTTCGGCGCTCGCCTGGCTGGTAGGGCAACATTCGAGACTGCGCAACGAGACGCGCGAAGAGTTGGAGACCATCGAAGCCCTTAATGAAAGGAGCCTGGACAAAATCCAGACGCAGGAAGCCAAGTCAAGACAAGATCTCTCGGCCACCGTTCAGACAAGCCTGCATTCTCTCCAGCAGCAGGTCAATCAGCTCCGCGAGGTAAGTGCGACCAAACCCGAACTGACCGCCGTTGAGCAGCGGCTCTCGTCCGGCCTCAACGAGTTCAAGGCCGAGGCGAGAACCGATTTCTCCAGGATCGCGCAAAAAGTCGATCGGCTGCCAGCGATCGAGGCGCACCTCGCGGCTGTCAGCCAGATGATCGAGAAGATCGCCGCGAACGTCGCCATGCGCAGTTGAGGCTGATACCGGCCGCCTATCAATCACCCACAGAAGGATGCTCCCATGGATCTCTCGCCCCTGACCAACACGACCCTCACGCTCGCTTCCGCGGTCTTTGCCGCTTGCGTGCCCGTCGTCGTCATGAAGGTGAATGCTATGTTCAAACTTAACCTGGACCAGACGCACCAGGCCGCCGTGAGCAATGCGGTGCAGACGGCCTTCGGCATCGGCCTTCAGGCGGTTGCGACCGGCGGCATCGCTTCGCTCGCCAATCCGGCGACCCGCACGGCTACCGTGGATACGATGGTGAACTACGTGAAGCAGGCAGTGCCCGAAGCGATTTCGCACCTGAACCTCTCGGACGCGGCGATCGCTGACCAGGTCTCGGCGCATCTCGCGACCGTCCTCCGCGTAACCGGTGCTGCAGCGACCGCCCCCGCGGCGCCTGCCACGGTGCCCGCGCCTACGATTGCGCTGGCCCCCGCCGCATCATAATCGGCGCGAAAAGCTCTTCCTGCCGCAACTCGAGCGCCCCCGAGCGGGCCATCTCCAAGCTTGCCAGCAATGTGCTCGCAAGCGCGACGCGACGCGCCATGGGTTCAGCTTGGGGCTCGGGCGGCAGGAAGAGCGACAGTTCCGTCCAATCCAGCGTGTGACCGATCAGCGAGCCAAGCCGGCGCAGCGCGTCTTGGACGCTCCACCACACCATCGGCCGGGGCGTGTAGCGCCGCGCCGCGCCGCTCTTCTTGATTGCGCTGATGTAGCCACGCAGCAGGCCTGGAAGATCGAGTTTGAGACCGGACCGATCAGTCTCGGTGAGATCCTCCGGGCTGCCGCGGGCGAAAAAATCGATCCCCAACTGCGGCCGCGCCGCGAGCCATTCGGCCGCGTGCCTGATGCGTTGCAACTCGACAAGGCGGGACGCCAAAGCATCCGCCAGGATTTCCGTATCGTCCTGTTCATCGACCCCTGCGGGGACGAGCAAGCGGGATTTCAGCCAGGCGAGCCAGGCGGCCATCACCAGCCAGTCCGCGGCAAGTTCCAAACGGATGCGGCGGGCGCTCTCCACGATTGCCAGATATTGATCGACCATTGCAACGATCGAGATCTGTGCCAAATCGACCTTCTGGCTTCGAGCCAGATCGAGAAGCAGGTCGAGAGGCCCCTCGAAACCTTCAAGTCGGAGGATGAGGCTATCGGCACCTGCGGGCAGGGCCGGCTCTGCTGCGGTCTCCGCTTCCATATCAGACAGATTGCCCCGCCATGGTGAAGATCAGCCGTATCGCCCAGGGAACCACCTGCCGCAGAAAACCGTTCACCGGATCGATGGGATAGCCGACGAACGAGGAGAGCGAAGGGAGCACAAAAATCGCCAGCATGACGAGCGCGATCCCCGACCGCTCGAGCCGGGCCCAGAAGCGAGCCAGGCGCAACGGCAGCATACCCACGACGATCCGACCACCATCGAGAGGCGGAATGGGCAGAAGGTTGAAGAGACAAAGGACTACGTTAGTCAGAATGAAATAGTGCAGGAACGCGGCGGCAAGAGGCTGCCAGCCCGGCGGGAGGCTCGGCAGCAGCCAAAGGCTGGCGGCGCCGAGCCAAGCCAGACCAAAATTGGTAGCGGGGCCCGCGGCTGCAACCATGGCCATTTCCTGGCGAGGATAGCGGAACCGCGCCGCCGCCACCGGCACCGGTTTTGCCCAGCCGAACATGAAGCCAATATGGCCCAGCAGAAGCATTTGGCCGAGGACCAGAACCGCAGGCACGATGATGCTGCCCGTCCGATCAAGATGGCGCAGCGGATTGAGTGTCAGCCGACCGGCTCGTTTGGCGGTATCATCCCCGAGGGCCCAGGCCGCATAGCCGTGCGCCGCCTCGTGCAGGGTGAGCGCAAGACCCGTCGCCACCACTGCCAGCGCCACATGCACTACACGATCGAGCGTCATGATCGGTCCAGCAGGCGCTGTCGGTCCGCCACGAGCATCGCGAGATCGAGGGCCGTGGCGGCAGGACGGGCCGCAGCGAGGCGATCTGGCAGTTCACGATCATCACCAACAGCTTCAAGCAGGCGCGCGTTGTTTTCGCTATCGCCCGGGCAATAGAGCGCGATGTCGCACCCCGCCGCCAGCGAAGCGCAGGCCAGATCCGCCGGCAGGCCGCGCAGCGCTTTCATCGCAAGGTCATCGGAAATCAGCAATCCGGCGAAGCCGATGCGCTCCCTGATCAATGAGCCGATAACCGTCGGCGAGAGGGTCGCGGGCCTGTCATCGTCGATCCCCTCATAGAGCATATGGGCCGTCATCAGGCAGGGCAGCCGGGGCGCCAGCGCCGCAAAAGGCGCGATGTCGGCGGCGAGGGCCGCCGTATCCGCCGCCGCACGGGGAAGTTCGTGATGGCTATCGACGTGCGCGCGGCCATGCCCCGGGGCATGCTTGCCAACCGCGATGACGCCGGCGGCCGCCAACCCCTCGGCCATCGCACCAGCTAATTGCGCGACTGTTGCGGGGTCGCTGCCGAAGCTGCGATCCCCCACCACATCGCTCTGCCCGGCAAGCCGGAGATCGAGCACGGGCGCTGCCACCATATCGAAGCCGCTCACGCGGCACTCCGCGCCGATGGCCGCACCGTGCAGCCAGGCGGCGCGAAGCCCCGCCTCCGGATCCCGCGCATAAAGTGCGCCGATCATCCCGGCCGAGGGATGCGCCGCCCAGTCTGGCGGCCTGAGACGCGCAACCCGGCCGCCTTCCTGATCCACCATCATCACCGCCTCAGCCGGCAGGACATCGCGGAGCGCACCCACGAGCGCCGCCAGTTGCAGGCGGCTCATGATGTTACGGCCGAACAGGATGACGCCTGCCGGCGCATGGCGGCGGAAGAGCGCCGCTTCCTCCGCCAGGAGTTGCGTGCCCGAGATGCCGAGGATGGCCGGCTTCATCGCGATCAGAAGGCCGCTATCGTACAGGCGCCGCCATGCGCGTGAACATTCTCGCAGAAAGCCTTGGCGGCCGCCGTCGAGTCAAACCCGCCGAGCCTGACCCGCCAGAAGGTCCGCCCATCGACCTGCGCCTCCACGAAAATGGGATGCCGGCCGGCAAAAAGCCCAGGCATCCGGCGGCTGATATGTTCCCAAGCCCGCTCAGCCGCCGCCTTGCTGTCAAGCGCTGCGAGTTGGACCTTCACCGGGCCGGCATGGCTGGCCGGCGGGTGATACTCCTGTGCCAGATTATGTACCTTCGCCGTTTCATGGGAGGGCGGCGGCACAGCGATGGCGGTCTGGCGTGACTGTGAGGGGGCTGCGTGCTCGGGCACTGAAGGAACGGAAACGGCGGCTGCGGGCGGTGGCGTCGAAGCATTCCCGCCCGCGGCCCCTGCCGCCGCAGAAGACGCCGGCAGGGCAGAAGAGCCGAGGGTTGCCGAACTGGCCGGCGATGACGGCGGGCTGGGCGGCTGCTCCTGATGAGCCTCCGCGGCGAGCGCGCTCGGGTCAGGCATCTCGGGCGCCGGAGCAAGGCTCATACTCTGCCCCGAACCGCCGGTCGGCAGCGCGCCGGTCGGCGTTTGGATTGCGAGCCCGCCCGGATTTTGAGGCTTTTCCTTAACTGGCGTGGCCGGCGCCTGAACGACGGGAACGCTGCCCGACCCTGATCCCGCCACCACGACGTAGCCGACGATGCAGACGAGCAGCGCGACCCCGGCGGCAGCGCCGATCAGGACCATGCGCTTCATGTCTTCCGCCCGCCGCTCCGCCGTCGAGCGATAGCCAGGCGGAGGAATCCGGATTTCGTCGTCCATCATTCAGCGCATTTCCTCTGCGGGCGTCACCCCGAGCACGCGAAGCCCGGAGCGGAGAACTGTCACGGTCGCCGAAACCAAAGCCAGCCGCGCGAGCGTTCCGCTCCGATCGTCTGCCTGAAGGAATCGGAGCGTCGAGTCGTCCCGCCCGCGGTTCCATAGCATATGAAATTCGCTTGCCAGATCATACAAGAAGAAGGCGACGCGATGAGGCTCCCGCGCAAGGGCGGCACCTTCGACGAGCCTCGGCCAGTTGATCAAGGCCCTGATCAGGGCAAGCTCCTGGGGATCGTCGATCACCGAGAGGTCGGCCTCAGCGAGCGACGCCGGAGCGACGGCCGCACTGCCGAGTGCCGCTTCGGCCGCACGTAGCACGCTGCAGCACCGGGCATGAGCATACTGAACGTAGAAGACCGGATTTTCCCGGGTCTGCGCCACCGCCTGATCCAGGTCGAATTCCATCTGCGCGTCGGACTTACGCATCAGCATCGTAAAGCGGACCGCATCCCGGCCCACCTCATCGAGCAGATCCCTGAGCGTGACGAAGGTTCCGGCACGCTTCGACATGCGCATCGGCTGGCCACCGCGCATGACATGCACGATCTGACACAGCACGATTTCGAGCGGCACACGATCAGCGGACAAGGCCCTGACCACCGCCTTCATGCGCGAGACGTAACCTCCATGATCCGCGCCGAGGATATCGATCAGAACGTCGGCGCCGCGGGCGATCTTGTCCGCATGATAGGCGATATCATTGGCGAAATAGGTGTTTGTACCGTCTGACTTGCGTAGCGGCCGATCGACGTCATCACCGAATGCCGTGGCGCGGAACAGGGTTTGCGGCCGCGGCTCCCAATCATCCGGCAGCTTGCCCTTGGGCGGTTCCAGAACGCCCTGATAGATCAGCCCTTTCTCCGCCAGCTCCGCAATGACCCGGTCAGCCGCGCCCGCCGCCAACAAGGCGGCTTCAGAAGAAAAGACGTCTTGATGGACGCCGAGCAGGGCGAGATCCTCGCGAATCGAGTCCATCATCATGCTCAGCGCAGTATCGCGCACCGGGACGAACCATAGGCTCGGATCCGCAATCGCGAGGCCGGGCGCGGCGAGGCCGGCGCCATGGGTACGGAACAAGGCTTCGCCGACCGGGATGAGATAGTCTCCCCGATATTGCAGCCCGTTCGGCGCGCGCGCCTCGAACGCCTCCGGGGTGATCGTGCTGCCGGCAGCCTGCAGGTAGCGCCAATAGGCAGCCCAGGCGAGTGCCTGCACCTGCCCGCCGGCATCGTTGATGTAATATTCGGTGGTAACGTCAAAGCCGGCCTTGGCCAGAAGGGCGGCCAGGGCATCGCCGACGACCGCGCCGCGGCAGTGCCCGATATGCATCGGCCCCGTCGGGTTGGCCGAGACGTATTCGACATTGACCCGCACACCCCCACCGATCCGGCTATCGCCATAGCCTTCGCCGGCGCCGAGGATCGTCGGGATTTGTCCTGTGAGCGCTGCCCGCGTGAGGCGCAGGTTGACGAAACCCGGCCCCGCCGGCTCTGCGCTCGCCAGCAGCGGCAGGTCTGCCAGGGCCTGTGCCAGTTGCGCTGCCAGCAGACGCGGATTTTGGCCGGCTGGTTTCGCGGCGACCATCGCGGCATTGGTGGCCATATCGCCATGCTCGGGATCGCGGGTCGGGGTCACTTCCACGCGGGCAAGGACGGCATCCGGAAGATCGGGCACCAACGCGCGCAGCGCCGCCACCACATGGTCTCGTAGATCGGCAAAGAGATTCTGGCTCATGCGGCGTATCAGCCCGGAACGCCCGGGTCGGTCAACCGGCGAAATTCTTCCCGCGCATAGCGATCGGTCATGCCGGCTATGTAGTCCCGCACCGTCTCGGCCGCATTCTGGCTCTGCGCCGCGCCTGCCGCCTCCCCCCACTCTTCCGGCAGAAGATTAGGCTCTTCTACCAGCAGTGCGGCGAGCGCGGCCGTCAGCTTGCGCGCTTTGGAGGCGGCCCGCTCCACCCGCCAGTGGCGGTACATCCGGGCGAACAAGAACCTCTTGATGGCGCGATTGGCGCCGGCCATGTCCGCGCTGAACGCGATGACGGGGCTGCCGGCATGCCGGATATCCCCGGCCGAGCCCGGCGCCAAGGCGCCCAGGCGGCACGCGCTCTCGGCAATGACATCGCGAATGAGCCGATCGAGCACGCGGCGGATCGTCTCATGCCGGAGGCGTGCCTCGGGCAGTCCGGAATGGGCCCGCCGCACCTCACCCAGGCATTCCCGAAGCAGCGGCAGATCGGCCGCCTCGTCGATGGTAAACAAGCGCGCGCGAAGCCCGTCGTCCAGATCATGGCTATGATAGGCGATGTCGTCCGCGAGCGCGGCGACCTGCGCTTCGGCGCTCGCGAAACTCTCCAGATCAAGCGAGTGCCTGGCATCATAGGCCGCGACATAACCGGCCGGGCGCGCGATCGGGCCATTATGCTTGACCAGCCCCTCAAGCGTTTCCCAGGTGAGGTTGAGGCCGTCGAAGCCGGCGTACCGGCGTTCCAACAGCGTCACCACGCGCAGGCTCTGCGCGTTATGGTCAAACCCGCCATAAGCCTGCAGGGCGCCGTTGAGCCCTGCTTCGCCCGCATGGCCGAACGGCGGATGGCCGAGATCATGCGCCAGCGCGAGGGCTTCCGTCAGATCGTCATCAAGGCGCAGGGCGCGGGCGATGGCGCGGGCAATCTGCGCCACTTCCAGGCTGTGGGTGAGGCGCGTGCGGTAGAAATCGCCCTCGTGATTGACGAAAACCTGGGTCTTGTACTGCAGTTTGCGGAAAGCGGTGGAGTGAATCACACGATCCCGATCCCGCTGGAAAGGGCTGCGGGACGCACTTTCCGGTTCGGCGATCAGCCGGCCGCGCGCGTGCTCCACGCGGACGGCATAAGGGGCAAGCTCCATGGCGGCTATCGGGGCCCTTCAACCTGCTGCGGCGAGGGGGTATATTTACCCCATGAGCACCATTCCGTCGAACTTCGGCCTCACCGAGCGGGCCGCGGCCCGTATTTCCGAGATCCTCGCGGCACAGCCGGCCCCTGCGGCCCTGCGGGTCGCGGTGCTGGCCGGAGGCTGCAGCGGCTTCCAGTACAAGTTCGACCTGGATGCTGGAGCGCCCGCCCCCGAAGACCTCGTGATCGAGCGGGCCGGCGCGCGCGTCCTCGTCGATCCCAGCAGCCTCGAACTTCTGGGCGGTGCGGAACTCGATTACGCGGATGCCCTCATGGGGGCCCATTTTGCCATCCGCAACCCGAACGCGACGGCATCCTGCGGCTGCGGCTCCAGCTTCTCGATCGACTGATCCACAAAGGCATCGCGCGTGCGCATCGCCAGCTGGAACGTCAACTCGATCCGCGTGCGTCAGACCCATCTGAAGCAATGGCTCGAACGCGTGCGGCCCGATATCGTGGTGCTACAGGAAATCAAATGCGAGGAACCCGCGTTTCCACGCACGGTCTTCGCCGAACTCGGCTACCAAGCCGAGGTGGTCGGCCAGAAATCCTATAACGGGGTGGCCGCGCTTTCTCACAAGACCATCAGCGTGCGCCATCGGGCTCTGCCGGGGCTGCCGCCCGAAGACGGGCAAGCGCGCTATATCGAGGTCGAGACTGAAGGGCTGACGGTGATCGGCATCTATCTGCCGAACGGCAATTCAGGCGGAGAGGCCGGCTTCGCCTACAAGCTGCGCTGGATGGATCTGCTCTGCGAGCGGGCCGAAACCCTGCTCCGGCAGGAGCAGGATTTCGTCATCACCGGCGATTTCAACGTCTGCCCGACGCGTTTGGATTTCGCTCCCGGCGCGCTCGGGCCTGATGATGCCCTGTTGCGCCCGGAAAGCCGCGCCCGCTACCGCCGGCTTATCCATGCAGGCCTCACGGATGCCGTGCGAGACCTGCACCGAGATTCCGCCGCCTATACTTTCTGGGACTACCAGGCCGGTTGCTGGGAACGCGACCGCGGGTTGCGTATCGATTTCGCGCTGCTCTCCCCTCGCCTCGCCGAGCTCCTGGTCGCCGCGGCTCCCGACAAGGCCGAGCGAGGCGCGCCCCAGCCTTCAGACCATGTGCCGATCGTCATCGATCTGGACTGGAACCGCCCGGCTGAAATCCCCGCGCTCTGAGCTAAACGGCGCGCCATGGGAGGGCGGCAGCTTCCTTCTCCGTCAAATCCCGGAAGGCGAAGCGTTGCAGGTGGCGGATAACGACGCCCTCAAGCGTACGGAGCCGCGCCTCGTCCTCCGCCGTGATGCGGATCAGCAAATGATCCAGCCCAGCCTGCAGCGCGCAGCGCCCGCCTTCGAACGCTATTTCCCCATCATGCTCGTTCAGCGTCACCGAGAGCCGGTGCGACCAGTGCTTGCAGAGCTGCGTCATATACCGGGCCGCGAGCGGGGTTTCCCACCGGCATTCCGCGGCAACCTCATCTTGCCTGTCCATCTGGCGCTACGCCTTCTCGATCGCGCGGGCAGCCTGATCCAGGGCGTCGGCGATGGCATCCACTTCGGCCGCGGAAAGTCCACCCCGGCCGAGGCGCAGCCGCATCGCGGTCTTGAGATTTTCAACCGCGCGCAGGATTTGCGGCGGCCGCCCGGCCTCGGCTGAGGCGGAAGCACGCTCGATCCGCGCGAAGATCGCCTCCACCAGCGGCTTGTTCTCACTCAGATACGCCGCCCCCTCGGGCGTGATGCTGTAGAGCTTCCGCCCCGCCTCCGTTTCGCTGACCGTCGCGTAGCCTAGCTCGCTGAGCAGCGTCAGCGTCGGGTAAATCACCCCGGGGCTCGGGCTATACCCGCCGCCGAGGCGATCTTCGATAGCCTTGATCACCTCGTAACCGTGGCGCGGCGCCTCGGCGATGAGAGCCAGAATGACAAGGCGGAGCTGCCCCTGCTCGAAGAAGCGGCCTCGGCCGCGTCCGTCACCGAAACCGCCCTCCTTGAAAAATGCGTGGCGGCCGTGGCGCCCATGATGGCGCCCCCCTGGGCCATGCCCTTCAGGCCCCAGCGCCTCGTCCCGCGCAAAGCGGCGGGCCCAGCCCTCCTCGCAACGATGCCTATGATGTCCGAACATGTCGTCTCCTTCTCGCTCGACACGCTCAAGATATATCTCATTTGCCCTGAGTCAAGATATATCTAAGTCATGTTCTTTTGTATCTTTGGACGCTGAGCACCGCACCGCCGCCGAGCAGCCCCCAGAAGGCTCCCCCGATGCCCCAGAGATGCAGCCCGGATGCGGCGAGCAGGAATGTCACCATCGCCGCATCCCGTTCGCCCGGTTCAGCCGTGGCGCCTGCAAGGCTGCTCGCCAGCGCGCCGAAGAGTGCAATCCCCGCCACGGCCTTGATCAGAACTGGCGAGGAGAGGGCGATGAAGGTCGTCACCAATCCCGAGAACAGGCCGATGACGAGATAGGTGAGGCTCGCGACCGCCGCTGCCCACCAGCGGCGATGCGGGTCCGGATGCGCATCCGCCCCGGCGCACATAGCGGCGGTGATCGCGGCGAGGTTGAGGGGAATGCCTCCCAAGGGGGCCGCCATCATGCTGGCAAGGCCAGTCAGGGCCAGCAGGGGCGCATGCCGCGGCCGGTAGCCGTGGATGTTCAAGACCGCGAAGCCCGGAATATTCTGCCCGGCCATGGTGACGACGAAGAGCGGAACGGCAAGGCTCATGATCGTCGCCGCCGAGAAGCGCGGCCAGATCCAGACCGGGCTGAGCCGCAGGGAGAGAGCCCCGCCGCCGTGCAGATCGAGCGCCGCCAGCCCGACGGCGCAGACCACGGCCGCCGGCACAGCGAGCGCCTTCCGCAACCGGCCGACCGCGGCCCAGACCGCCAGCACCGCGATGATGGCGAGCGGCTGTTCCCGCAGGCCGAGCACAGGCGCGAGGCAGAGTTCGAACACGATCCCTGCCAGCATGGCGCTGGCGAGAGAGCGCGGAATGGCGCCGACGAGGCGGCTCATCGCCGGCCACAAGCCAGCCAGCACGATGAAGGCGCCGCAGACGAGAAACGCCCCGACCGTATAGGCGAAGCCGCCGTGGATGGAGGGGGTGCTGATGAGCAGGGCCGCGCCGGGGGTGGTCCAGGCGATGAGGATGGGCATGCGCGTGTAGAGGCTGACGCCGATGCCGAACAGCCCGCAAACGATCAAGAGGGCGAGCAGGCCGGAGGCCGCCTCCGCCGGGCTCGCGCCGGCGACCCGCACACCTTGCAGAATGACGGCGAAGGAGGAAGCGAAGCCCACGAAGGCTGCGAGAATCCCGGCGGAAGCCGCCTGCCAGGAACTATCGGACCGTATCGAAGCCAGCATTCTCGCTCTCATCATCCATGCGCCGCCCGACCGCGGCCGCACCCTCTTGCGGGCCCTGGGCGCGCAGCCGGCTCTCGGCGTGCTGCAGCATCCGCCGCGCGATCTCGTCCTCGCCCATGATGACGATCTCCGCCCCTAGGTGAGCGAGATGCGTCACCACCTCGTCGGAATGGGCGCGCGCTATCACCGCCGCACTCGGGCGCACCGCGCGGGCCTGCGCCACGATCTGCCCTGCCTCGAAGGCATTCGGGATGGCGATGAGCACCAGGCGGGCGGCCTCCAGATTGGCGGCCTCCAAGACCCTGGGTTCAGCCGCATTGCCGAGGATGACCGCGCCCCCTTGCTCCGCATGATCATGGGCGGCACCCTCGGCCAGCTCGATCACCAGGAACGGCTGGCCGGCCGCCCGCAAGCCCGCCGCTAGCCGGCGCCCCACCCGCCCATAGCCGATGAGGATGACGTGATCGGCGAGCGCCGTCCGCCGCAATGGCGGCTTGGTGGTATCGGCTACTGAATCGGCACGGATGCCGTCGAGCCGGTCGATGCGGTGCCGGTAGTGGCGCAGCAGGTAAAGCAGGAAGGGGTTCAGCACGATCGAGATGATCGAGGCGGCGAGCACGAGATCGCGAATATCCTGACCGATGAGGCGCAGATCAAGCGCGAGGGCCGCGAGCACGAAGGAGAATTCGCCGATCTGGGCGACGCCTGCGGCGATCGTCAGTGCTGTGATCCAGGAGCGGCCCATCGCCCGCAGCAGCAGAAGCGCCGTGCCCGGCGTGACGACCAGGATCACCAGCAACAGGCCCAGCAACCGCCACGGCTCGCGCGCGATAACCTCAGGGTCGAGCAGCATGCCGACCGAGATGAAGAACAGAACCGCGAAAGCGTCGCGCAGCGGCAGCGTCTCCTCGGCGGCGCGCAGGCTGAGCTGCGATTCGCTCAGCACCATGCCGGCAACGAAGGCGCCGAGCGCGAAGGATACGCCGAAGAGATGCGTCGCCACGAAAGCGACGCCGAGGGCGACCGCCAGCACCGCCAGGCGAAAGAGCTCGCGCGACCCGGTATGGGCCACATGATGCAGCAGCAGCGGGATCACCCGCCGCCCGACCAGCAGCATGAGCGCGACAAAGGCGACAACCTTCCCGATCGTCTCGGCGATGAGCAGCAGCAATGCACCGAAGGCGGGAACGGCGCCGCCATGCGCCCCCCCTAGCAGAGGGGCGAAGATTGGCAGCAGCACGAGCACCAGCACCGTGAGCAGATCCTGGCTGACCAGCCAGCCGATGGCGATGCGCCCAGCTTCGCTCTCCATCATGCGCCGTTCCTGAAACCCCCGCGTCAGCACCACCGTGCTCGCGATGCTGATCGTCAGCCCAAGCGCCAAGCCACCGCCCCAGGAGAGGCCGAACAGCAGGCCGAGACCGAGGCCCGCTAACACCGAGACGAGCATTTGCAGGATGGCGCCAGGCACCACGATCGCCCGCACCGACACCAGGTCTTTCAACGAAAAATGCAGCCCGACGCCGAACATGAGCAGGATGACCCCGACCTCCGCCAGTTCCAGCGCAAGCACCGGGTCTGCGTTGAAGCCGGGCGTGAAGGGGCCGACCACGACGCCCGCCAGCAGATAGCCGACGAGCGGGGAGGTGCGGAGCTTGACCGCGACGAAACCGAGCGCGAAGGCCAGGCCGAGGCCGATGACCAGGAGCGCGATGAGGGGATTGTCGTGCGGCATCGGCCATACCTCTGGGGGAGCGGGCCATCTAACCATGCCCTGCCCGCCCGGTCACCGGGTGGCGCCGGCGGCTCCGCGCCCCAAGAGCGGCGTGCAACAAGCCAGGCTTCCGCCAGAGGCGACCGGCTGCGCCTGAACTAGCGCGGAGGCGCCACCGACCCGCGGATCACGAGTTTCACGTCGCATTCGGCGCAAGTCGCGCCGCCGGCCCCGCCTAGCCGCGGATCGATGAGTCGGAGCAGGAGATCGCAGGCATAGCGGCCAAGCGTTTCTGCCTGCTGATCGACCGAGGTGAGGCCCGGATAGGCATAGCGCGCGGCATCGATGTCATCGAAGCCGCAGATGCTGACATCCTCCGGCACGCCCAATCCGTTTTCGCGGCAATAGAGCATCGCGCCGAGCGCCATGAGATCATTGGCGCAGATGAGCGCGGTCGGCCGCGTCGCCGCGGGGCCGGAGAGAAGGGCGCGCGCCGCCTCGAAGCCCGAACCGCGGCCATAATCGCCCGCCACCACCGGAATTGCATCGGGATCGAGTCCGGCGGCCGCCGCCGCCGCCCGGTAGCCCTTCAGCCGCTCCCCCGAACTCCAAAGCTCAGCCGGGCCGCCGATGATCGCCAGCCGGCGATGGCCTTGGCTGAGGACATGCTCGGCCACCAGCCGCGCCCCTTCCCGGTTCTTGGAGACGATCGAGGGCGCGTCGAGGCCCGGCAGTTTCTCATCGACCAGAACCACGCTCTTCTGCCGGATCAGTTCGAGCAGTGCCGGGGTGGGCATGCCAGTTCCGCTCATGAAGATCAGCCCGTCCAGCCGCCGGGCGCGGACCACCTGGGTGAAGAAGGCCTCGCGCTGCGGCATGGCATGGGTGACGCAGAGTACGACGAGGATATCCTGCGCCTGGGCCGCATCATGCACCCCCGCGGCGATGGCGGCGAAATAGGGATTGCGCAGATCCGGCGCGATCAGCCCGATCGACCGCGCGCGCCCAGCCTTGAGATTGCGCGCCATGAGGTTCGGCTCATAGCGCAGCAGGCGGATCGCCTCCGCCACGCGCAACCGCGTTTCGGCCGATACTTGCCCGGTCTGGTTGATCACATAACTGACGGTGCTTACCGCTACACCGGCAGCGCGTGCGACATCCCGGATCGTGGGTGCCTTTTGCGGCGGCTCCGCATCATTGGCGTGCAGAGGGGGCAGACGAGACTCATCCAAATCTTTCCCCTTCATCACTGAAAGCCCTGCGCCAGGCAGGTCGCCAGACTCGTCGGAAGACAGAGATGAATGGTCGGCTCAAGCGTCATAGATGCTTGATAAAGCACTCGCGGAGCGCGCTGCCACTGTAAAACGAAGGCGTCAGCTCATTTTTCTGGCGCAACCACAATGAATCGTTTCGTGGGCGTGCCCGCCAGCGAGGGCCTTAGCGGCGGTGGCGAGCGCGGGATCAGCGATCGCCCCGCAGGGTGGCTCAGCCTGCCCGCCCCGTCTGCTCGCCGCCGCATCCCATTAAAGGCGCCGAACGATATAGGCCTCACGCAGCTTCGCCTCGATGAAATTGCCATGCGCGGCATCCCGCGCCTCGATCATCACCTCGAGCTGCGCCGCTTGCACGGTCGGCGAACTGAAGAGGCGATGGTGCGCGACCTCCAGGATATTGCCGCCCTCATTGCCGATCCGCGTCGCTATATCGCCGAGCATTCCCGGCCTGTCGGGCATTTCCAGAACGAGGCGGAGCATGCGCCCATCGCGCAGAAGGTTGCGCTGCAGGGTATTGGCGAGGATGCGCGCGTCGATATTCGCGCCGCAGACCGGCAGGCCGACGCGCTTGCCGGCAAAGCGATCGGGGAATTGCAGCACCGCCGCGAGCGCCGCGGCGCCAGCGCCTTCAGCCACCATTTTGGCGCCTTCCGCCAGCAGGCCGACGGCTTGCTCGATCGCCGCTTCGGGCACCACCAGGACTTCGAGCCCGATGGCGCTGAGCATCGCGAAGGGCAATTCGCCCACATCCCGCACCGCCATGCCTTCGGCGATGGTCTGGCCACCGACGGCAACGGGTACCCCCGCCAGGCGCTGGGCCATGGCGCTATAGGTCTCTACCTCGACGCCGAGGAGTTCGATCCCGGGGCGCAGCGCACGCGCCGCGGTGGCACAGCCGGCAGCGAGCCCGCCGCCCCCGATCGGCAGAACCATCATATCGAGATCGGGAAAATCCTGCAGTAGTTCGAGCGCGAGCGTCCCCTGCCCGGCGATGATCCCCGGATCGTCATAGGGGTGGATGAAGGTAAGCCCGCCACGCGCCGCGAGATCATGCGCATGGCTTGCCGCTTCCGCCAGGCTCTCGCCATGCAACACCACCTGCGCCCCCCAGGCGGCCGTGCGCGTCACCTTGGTAGTGGGCGTGAACTTCGGCATGACGATCGTCGCCTGGATGCCGAGGAGATGGGCATGCCGGGCCACGGCCTGGGCATGATTGCCGGCAGACATGGCGATGACGCCGCGCGCCGCCTCCTCCGCCGAGAGCAGGGCGAGCCGGTTTGCCGCCCCACGCTCCTTGAAGGCACCGGTTGCCTGGAGGTTATCGAGCTTGAGAACGATCTCCGCCCCGGTCGCTCGGCTCAGACTGTCGCTCGGCACGGCAGGCGTGCGGAGCACGCGCCCGGCGATGCGGCCGGCCGCCGCCTCGATATCGGCGAGGGTAAGGCTCATGATCTCGCCGCTCAGCCGAAGCGGACCGCGATGATCTCGTAAGAACGATCCCCGCCCGGCGCCGGCACCGAGACGGTATCCCCCTTCTTCTTGCCGATCAGCGACTTGGCGAGCGGCGAGGAGACCGAGAGCAGACCCTGCTTGATATCGGCCTCATGCACGCCGACGATCTGGTAGGTCGCTTCCTTTTCCGTCTCCTCATCCACCAGATGGACATGCGCGCCGAATTTCACCGCGTCGCCCGAAAGGGTCGCGGGATCGATCACCTCGGCCGCCGAGATGATCTCCTCCAACTCCTGAATACGCCCCTCGATGAAGGATTGCCGCTCCCGCGCGGCATGGTATTCGGCATTTTCGCTCAGATCGCCGTGGCTGCGCGCCTCGGCGATCGCTCGAATAACCGCCGGGCGCTCCTCGCTGCGCAGATGGCGCAACTCGGTCTCCAGTCTGACAAGCCCCGGCCCGGTCATCGGAAATTTCTGCACGCAACGCCCTCGCAGTCACCAGTCCTTGCGGACCTCGGTTACACAGCAATCCGGCCGGATCGCGTTGGCGAACCGGCCCCTGCCTCAGAATGGGGAACGAAAGTAGGACTGTAGCGGCGCAACTTCAAGCGGGCCGGATTTCATGGCCGCCACCGCGTGAACGGCGGCACGGGCACCCGCCAGGGTGGTGAAGTGCGGCACCCCTTCGGTCAGCGCGCTGCGGCGGATGGCGAAGCTATCCTTCACCGATTGCGGGGTGGATGCGGTATTGACCACCATCTGAATCTCGCCGGACTGGATCGCATCGACGCAATGCGGCCGCCCCTCCAGCACCTTGGCGACCGTCTTGACCTCGAGGCCGGCTTCGCGGATGCGGGCCGCGGTGCCCCGCGTCGCCATGATCGAAAAGCCCATCTCCACCAGCCGTCTCGCCAGCGGCACCAGCGCCCCCTTGTCCGTATCCTTGACCGAAAGGAACACGGTGCCCGCCATCGGCAGCCGGACCCCGGCGCCAAGCTGCGCCTTGGCGAAGGCGCGGGCGAAGCTGGTATCGAGCCCCATCACCTCACCGGTCGATTTCATCTCCGGCCCGAGGATCGTATCCACCTCGGGGAAGCGCGCGAAGGGAAAGACCGATTCCTTGACCGCGACATGCGGGCCGGCGGAATGGTCCGCGAGATCAAAGCCCGAGAGGCTGGCCCCCGCCATCACCTGGGCGCCGATCTTGGCCACCGGTACCCCGGTTGCCTTGGCGACGAAGGGCACCGTGCGCGATGCGCGCGGATTGACTTCGAGCACGTAGATCGTCTCGTCCTTGATCGCATATTGCACGTTCATGAGGCCGACGACGTGCAGGGCCCGGGCAAGGGCCACGGTTTCCGCCTTCAGCTCCTCGATGATGGCCGGAGAAAGGGAATAAGGCGGCAGCGAGCAGGCGCTGTCTCCCGAATGGATCCCGGCCTCCTCGATATGCTCCATGACGCCGGCGACATAGACATCCCGCCCGTCGGCGATGCAGTCCACATCCACCTCGATCGCGTCGTTCAGATAGCGGTCGATAAGGACAGGGTTTTCGCCCGAAACCCGCACGGCTTCCCGCATGTAGCGCGCAAGCTGCGCCTTATCATGCACGATCTCCATCGCCCGGCCACCGAGCACGTAGCTCGGGCGGATCACCACCGGATAGCCGATCCGCTCGGTGATCGCCTCAGCCTCGGCGGTGGAGCGCGCAATGCCATTCTCCGGCTGGCGCAGCGCGAGCTTGTGGAGCAGCTCCTGGAAGCGCTCGCGATCCTCGGCGATATCGATCGCATCCGCGCTGGTGCCGAGCAGCGGAATGCCGGCGGCCGAAAGCGCCTGGGAAAGCTTGAGCGGCGTCTGCCCGCCATATTGCACGATGCAGCCGAGAACCTCGCCCCGCTCCTGCTCGCGGCGGACGAGGGAAATCACATCCTCGGCGGTCAGCGGCTCGAAATAGAGGCGGTCGGAGGTATCGTAATCGGTGCTCACGGTCTCCGGGTTGCAGTTGACCATGATGGTCTCGTAGCCGGCCTCCTTCAGCGCATAGGCGGCATGGACGCAGCAATAGTCGAACTCGATGCCCTGGCCGATCCGGTTCGGGCCGCCGCCGAGGATGATCACCTTGCGCCGGTCGGTCGGGTCGCTTTCGCAGACCGGCTGGCCGAAGCCGGCCGCGAAGGTCGAGTACATATAAGGTGTGGCGGAGGCGAATTCCGCGGCGCAGGTGTCGATCCTCTTATAGACCGGCTGCACGCCGAGCCGGGCGCGCAAGGCGGCGACCGCAGGTTCCGTCTGCCCGGCGATCCGCGCCAGTTGCTTATCGGAAAAGCCCAGCGCCTTGAGAGCGCGGAGGCCGAGCGCCGTCTGCGGCAGTCCCTGTGCCGCCACAACGGCCTCGGCATCGACGATGCGCTTCAACTCGCCCAGGAACCAGGGGTCGAACTTGCACCATTCGTGGATATCGGCAAGCGGCAGCCCGGCGCGAATGGCTTGTGCGGCCATCAGCAGTCGGTCCGGCCGCGGCTCGGACAATGCAGCGCGGAAGGCTTCCGCCGTGCCATCGCCCGGCGGCTCGATCGCATCGAGGCCGGCATAGCCCGTCTCCATGCTGCGCAGGCCCTTCTGCAGCGCTTCCGCGAAGGAGCGGCCAATCGCCATCGCTTCGCCGACCGACTTCATGCTGGTCGAGAGCAGCGCGGGGGTCCCTGGGAACTTCTCGAAGGTAAAGCGCGGGATCTTGATCACCACATAGTCGATCGTCGGCTCGAAGCTCGCCGGCGTGGTGCGGGTGATGTCGTTGTTCAGCTCGTCCAGCGTGTAGCCGACGGCGAGTTTCGCCGCGATCTTGGCAATCGGAAAGCCGGTCGCCTTGGAGGCGAGCGCCGAGGAGCGGGAGACGCGCGGGTTCATCTCGATCACGACCATGCGGCCATCGGCGGGGTTCAGCCCGAACTGAACGTTCGAACCACCGGTATCGACGCCGATCTTGCGCAGGCAAGCGATCGAGGCATCGCGCATGCGCTGGTATTCCTTGTCGGTCAGCGTCAGTGCCGGCGCCACCGTCACGCTGTCCCCCGTATGCACGCCCATCGGGTCAACATTCTCGATGGAGCAGACGATGATGCAGTTGTCGGCGCTGTCGCGCACGACCTCCATCTCGTATTCCTTCCAGCCGAGCACGCTCTCCTCGATCAGCACCTCGGTCGTGGGCGAGGCTTCGAGCCCGCCGGAGACGATCCGCTCGAACTCCGCCTTGTTATAGGCGATGCCGCCGCCGGTGCCGCCAAGCGTGAAGCTCGGCCGGATCACCGCCGGCAGGCCCACCAGCGCGAGGGCGGCGCGCGCTTCCTCCATCGTATGGGCGATCGCACTCTTCGGGCTTTCGAGGCCGATCTCGGTCATCGCATCGCGGAATTTCAGCCGGTCCTCGGCGCGGTCGATCACGTCGGCCTTCGCGCCGATCAGCTCGACGCCGTGCTTGGCAAGCGTCCCGGCCCGCTCCAGCGCGAGGGCGGTATTGAGCGCGGTCTGCCCGCCCATGGTCGGCAGCAGCGCGTCGGGCCGTTCGCGCATGATGATGCGCTCGACGAATTCCGGGGTAATCGGCTCGATATAGGTCGCATCCGCGATCTGCGGATCGGTCATGATCGTCGCCGGGTTCGAGTTGATGAGGATGACCCGATAGCCTTCCTCACGCAGCGCCTTGCAGGCCTGGGCCCCGGAATAGTCGAACTCGCAAGCCTGGCCGATGACGATGGGCCCGGCGCCGATGATGAGGATGGAGCGGATGTCGGTACGTTTCGGCATGATCTCAACCCTTCGCCTTCTCGGCATCCATCATCGCGACGAAGCGATGGAACAGGTGGTGGCTGTCGGAGGGGCCAGGGCTCGCCTCAGGGTGATACTGCACCGAGAAAGCCTTCTGCCCCGGCGCGCGAATTCCCTCGTTGCTGCCGTCGAAGAGGCTGACATGGCTGACCTCGACCCCCTCGGGCAGCGACTTCTCATCGACCGCGAAGCCGTGGTTCTGGCTGGTGATCTCGACCTTTCCGCTCGCCAGATCCTTGACCGGCTGGTTGGCGCCGCGATGCCCGCGGGCGAGCTTGTAGGTGCGCGCGCCAAGCGCGGTCGCGAGCAGTTGGTGGCCGAGGCAGATGCCAAAGATCGGCAGGCCCTTCTCCATTACGCCGCGGATCGCCGGCACCGCGTATGCCGCGGTCGCCGCCGGATCTCCCGGCCCGTTCGAGAGGAACAGCCCGTCCGGCTCATGGCGCAGGATCTCTTCCGCCGTCGCGGTGGCGGGCACCACCGTCACCCGGCAGCCGGCGGAAGCGAGGCTGCGCAGGATGTTGCGCTTGGCGCCGTAATCGACCGCGACGACATGATGGCGGGGCGCGCTTTGCCGAGCCTGCGGCATGCCCCATTGCCACACCATCGCATCCCAGTCGTAGCTCTGGGTGCAGGAGACCTGCTTCGCGAGATCCATGCCTTCGAGGCCGGGCCAGGCAGTCGCTTGCGCCGTCAGCGCCGGGATATCGAAACTCCCGCTCGCAGGGTAGTAGAGCACGCCGCTCGGCGCGCCGCCGTCGCGAATGCGGGCGGTCAGCGCGCGGGTATCGATGCCGCCGATGCCGGGTAGGCCCATGGCCTGCAGCCAGCCAGCGAAATGGCGGGTGGCGCGCCAGTTGGAAGGCTCGGTGATGTCCTGGGCGGTGACAAGGCCGAGGGCGGCGGGGCTCGGCGCCTCGTCATCCTCCGGATTGGCACCGACATTGCCGATATGCGGAAAGGTGAAGGTGACGATCTGGCCGGCGAAAGAAGGGTCGGTCATCGTCTCCTGATAGCCGGTGAGGCCGGTATTGAAGCAGACCTCGCCCACCCGCCCCTCACCCGCCGGCGTGTGCGCGCCGAAGCCGCGCCCCCACCAGAGGCTGCCATCGGCCAGCACCAGCACGGCGGTCGCCCCTTCGGGCGGCAGGGGCATCGCGGTCTCGGCGGCATCCGGCATGGTCGGAACGTCCTTCGCTTGGGGGTCGCTCGCGCTGCCGGGCATATCCTCGAAGCGGAGGCCGGCGGCGGCGATGATGGTGCGCCAATGTTTCGACGGAATCGCGCCCGACTGTTTCCACTTGCGCAGCGCCTCCTGGCTGACATTGGTCAGCCGCGCCGCCGCTTCGGGACCGCCGAGACGTTGTACGATATCATTGACTGAAAGAGGCATGGGCTTCACATACGGGAAGTTATTTCCCAATTCAACCGCGTCGCCAGCGCTCGGGAAGAAAATTCCCATACTGGCGACGGGCCGCTGGAGAGACGTGAATGAGCATCCGAGACGAGATTACGGCGGCGATGAAGGAGGCGATGAAGGCCGGGGATAGCGGACGGCTTTCCGCCATCCGCCTCATCATGGCCAAGCTGAAGGAGGCGGATATTGCCGCCCGCCCCAAGGGGGTGGAGAAGATCCCCGATGATGAGGTGCTGGCGCTGCTCCGCTCCATGATCAAGCCGCGGCGCGAAGCGATCGAACTCTACGAGAAGGGCAACCGGCCGGAACTCGCCGCCCGCGAGCAGGCCGAGATCCTGGTGATCGAGCACTTCCTGCCCCGCGCCCTGGACGAGGCCGAGATGCAGGCGGCGGTCCGCGCGGCCATGGCGGAGACCGGCGCCAGCGCGATGAAGGATATGGGCCGGGTCATGGCGGCGCTGAAAGCGCGGCACGGTGCGGCGCTCGACATGGCGCGCATCGGCGCCATCGTGAAAGAACAGCTGGCCGGCTGAAGCGCCGCCGATGGCGCTTCCCCCCTCCTTTCTCGAAGAACTGCGGGCGCGCACGCCGCTGCCCACGCTCATCGGCCGGCGCGTGAAGCTCACCCGCTCCAGCCGGGATTGGAAGGGCTGCTGCCCGTTCCATAACGAGAAGTCGCCCTCCTTCTACGTCTATGCCGATCACTACCATTGCTTCGGCTGCGGCGCGCATGGCGATGCCATCAGCTTCGTGATGCAGACGCAGAATGCGGGCTTCATGGAAGCGGTGGAGCAATTGGCCGCCGAGGCCGGGCTCGACGTGCCGAAACCCTCGCCCGAAGCTGCCGCGGCCGAGAAACGCCGCGCCGATCTGCATGAGGTGCTGGAAGCGGCGGCGACCCTCTACCAGCGCCTCCTGGCAGCGCCCGAGGGCCAGGCGGCGCGCGACTATCTGCGCAAGCGCGGGCTGACCGAGGAGACCATCCGCCGCTTCGGGCTCGGCTTCTCCGGCGGCCGACGGGGGGAGCTTGCCGCCGAACTGGCCCGCGCCGGGATCGATCAGCCGCGCCTCGTCGAGGCCGGGCTGATGAAGCGCGGCGAGGACGGTCGCTTCGCCGATTTCTTCTTCGGTCGGGTGATGTTTCCCATCCGGGACGCGCGGGGCCGGATGATCAGCTTCGGCGGCCGCATCATGGGCGATGGCCAGCCGAAATACCTCAACGGGCCGGAAACCGCGCTCTTTTCCAAGCGCCGCAATCTCTACGGGCTCGACATCGCCCGCGCGATACTCGCGAGCCGCCGGCGAGCACGGGCGGAAGCGCCGCGCCAGGGCCTCGTCGTGGTGGAAGGGTATATGGATGTCATCGCCCTCGCCCAGGCAGGCTTCGCCGCCGTCGCTCCTTTAGGCACCGCGATCACCGCCGAGCAGATCGAGACGCTTTGGCAGTATGAGGAGCGGCCGGTCTTCTGCTTCGATGGCGATGCAGCGGGCGCCCGCGCTGGCCTGCGTGCCGTGGCCCTTGCCTTGCCGCTCCTCACCGCCGAACGCTCGATCGGTGTGGTCTCGCTTCCCCCCGGGGAGGATCCCGATAGCCTTCTCCTTCGCCATGGGCGCGAAGGCATGGCCGAAGCCCTGGCGCGCGATGCGCTGGTGCCGGCGCTGTACGGCCTCCTCAAGCGCGAGGTCGGCCCGACATCGCCCGAGACCTGGGCGAAGCTTGACCGCCGGCTGGGCGAGATCGCCCGCGCCATCCCCGATCGCGCTCTCTCCAGCTCCTACCTCCGCGCCCTGCGCGATCTCTTCTATGCCGATCAGCGCGCCGCGCGCGGCCAGCGCTTCGTGACGCGCGGGCCAGGCGGCCGGGTCGGGCCCGCCCCACCGCCGATCGTGCCGACCGGCCCTCGCCCGGTCGCGACCGAAGACCGCCAGGTCGCCGAGCGGGCGCGCGTACTTTTTGCCATTCTGCTGACCCACCCCGTGCTGCTGCCCGATCTTGAAGAACCGCTTAGCAACCTTGACCTCCCCGAGGAATTTTCCCGGCTGCGGGATGCTTTGTTTGCATGGTTGGATGACCATCCGCAGCTTGACAGGGCGGCGCTGAATGGCCATCTCCGCTCGCTGGGATATGATGCGGTACTTTCGTCCGTCCTCGGCTCGCGCCCGCTGCCGGCTTGCACCATGCCGGATGCGGCGCCGGCCGATGCGGCGTCGCACTGGTGGCAGATTTACGGGTTCATGCGCGGGCCTCACATCGAGGCGGATGTCAGGGCAGCTCAGCGAGCGTGCGAAGTCGATTTTTCCGAGACAAATCAGCGCAGATTGATCGCCCTGGCTGCTTCCTGGGAGCGCATACGCCGTGGCGAGAGCGAGACGGGCCTGTGACGATCGGCCAATCCCTGACCGGGACAAGATGACGACGATGATGATGACGACCGAGTTTTGCGGCGGAGAGGGGTGAAGATGGCAACCAAGCCGAATGCGACTGCCGAGGCCCCCGCGCCCGATGCCGACGCCGAAACCACGCTCGATACCCAGTCGGGCGCCGTCAAGCGCCTGATCTCTAAGGGCAAGGAGCGCGGCTATATCACCTTCGATGAGCTGAACGCCGTCTTGCCCCCGGAGCAGAACAGCTCCGAGCAGATCGAGGACGTCATGTCCATGCTCAGCGAGATGGGCATCCAGGTCATCGAAAGCGAAGAGGGCGAGGAGGGTGACGCTGTCGCCGCCAAGCCGCTCGATGCCGAGGAGGAGGAATCCCCCGAGGCCGGTGGCAATGTCAACGCCGAGAATGCCGGCCGCACCGACGATCCGGTGCGGATGTATCTGCGCGAGATGGGCAGCGTCGAGCTGCTCTCGCGCGAGGGCGAAATCGCCATCGCCAAGCGGATCGAAGCCGGGCGGGACATGATGATCGGCGGCTTGTGCGAAAGCCCGCTGACCTTCCGCGCCATCGTCGGCTGGCATGAGGCGCTGAAGGAGGGAAAGATCCTCCTGCGCGACGTGATCGACCTGGAGGCGACCCAGGGCATGGGCAATCCGCCCGCCGAAGGCGAAGGGGAAAGCGAAGGCGAGGCCGAGGAGCCGGCACCCGCGCCCGCCAGCTTCGACGCCGGGGATGACAGTGAGGACGAGGATGGTGAGGGTAGTAACCTCTCCCTCTCCGCGCTCGAAGAGAAGCTCAAGCCCGAGACGCTCGCGACCTTTGACGAGATCGAGAACCTCTACAAAAAGCTGCACAAGGTTCAGAACAAGCGGCTCGAATCGATCACGAGCGGCGAGGAGATGAACCTCCGCTCGGAGAAGAGCTACACCAAGCAGCGTGAGGAACTTGTCGCGCGCGTGCGGCAGGTGCGGTTGCACAACAACCGCATCGAGGAACTGGTCGCCCAGTTCAAGGAGCTCAACCAGCGCCTCACCGCGCTCGAAGGGCAGCTTCTGCGCCTCGCCGAATCCTGCAAGGTGCCGCGCGACGATTTCCTCCGGGAATATCGCGGACACGAGCTCGACCCCAATTGGATGGAGCGTGTCGGCAGCCTCAAGGGCAAGGGCTGGCAGCTCTTCGCCCAGAAGCATAGCGGGCAGATCACCGATCTCCGGGCGCAGATCGCCGGCATCGCCAATGATGCGAGCCTCTCGATCGAGGAGTTCCGCCGCGTCTATGCAACGGTGAGCCGGGGCGAGCGCGATAGCGCGCGCGCCAAGAAGGAGATGATCGAGGCCAATCTTCGCTTGGTCATCTCGATCGCCAAGAAATACACCAATCGCGGCCTGCAGTTTCTCGATCTCATCCAGGAAGGCAATATCGGGTTGATGAAGGCGGTCGATAAGTTCGAATATCGCCGCGGCTACAAGTTCAGCACCTATGCCACCTGGTGGATCCGCCAGGCGATTACCCGCTCGATCGCCGATCAGGCGCGCACCATCCGCATCCCCGTCCATATGATCGAGACGATCAACAAGCTCGTCCGCACCTCGCGCCAGATGCTGCACGAGATCGGCCGCGAGCCTGCGCCCGAGGAACTGGCCGAGAAGCTCGGCATGCCGCTCGAAAAGGTGCGCAAGGTGCTCAAGATCGCCAAGGAGCCGATCAGCCTCGAAACGCCGATCGGCGACGAGGAAGACAGCCACCTCGGCGATTTCATCGAGGACAAGAACGCCGTCATCCCGCTCGATGCCGCCATTCAGGCCAATCTGCGCGAAGCGACGACCCGTGTGCTGGCAAGCCTCACCCCGCGCGAGGAACGCGTGTTGCGGATGCGCTTCGGGATCGGCATGAATACCGATCACACGCTGGAAGAAGTCGGCCAGCAGTTCAACGTGACGCGGGAGCGCATTCGCCAGATCGAGGCCAAGGCCTTGCGCAAGCTCAAACACCCGAGCCGCAGCCGCAAGCTCCGCAGCTTCCTGGACGATTGAGCGTGCTTGGCGGATTGCTGGGGCGGGCGAGAGGCAGAATGATGCGGGATGCGGAGCCGACCACACGGGTCGGCGTGGTCGTAACCTTCCTCAGAATGACAGAACGGCCGACGACGCCGGTGCCCGCCCTGCCGCCGAATGCGAGCGTCCGCCCGCTCCGCCAGCCGACGGTGGAAGCCTATCGCGATCTGCAGACCAAGGTCGGGCATCCCTATCTGTGGTGGCTGCGCCGGGTGATGCCGGATGAGGAATTGGCCGCCGTCCTGCATAATCCGCAGGTGGCGATCCATGTGCTCTACCTCGATGACGAGCCGGCAGGCTTCTACGAACTCGACGCCTCTTATTGGCCGATGGTCAACCTCAACTATTTTGGCCTCATGCCGCATGCTTTGGGGCGCGGGCTCGGCACTGCCTTCCTGCGCCATGCGGTGGAGAATGCCTGGTCCGGCCCTATTCGCGGCATGACGGTCAATACCTGCACGGCCGATCATCCGCGAGCGCTGCCGGCCTATGAGAAGGTCGGCTTCCGCCGCACGCGCGCCGTGCGCGAAGTCTGGGACATTCCGGACCGGCTCGGCTTCACCATCCCCGACCATCTGAAGATTTGAGCGGACGACGATGATCCGGTGGATCGTGCCAGGAAACTTCCCGGCAACGACCGGCGCGATGGTTTTCGGCCGTCGTCTCGCCGCAGTCCTCGGCAGGGCTGGGGAAGCGGTGCGCTTCGATCAACTTGGAGGCCAGCATCCGATGCCGGACGCGGCGGCCCGGGCAGAAGCCGCACGGCTCATCGCGGAGATGGAGGCGGATGCGACCATCCCTCGCATGCCCCTCGTCATCGACGGGTTCTGCTTCTACGCTTTCGCCGGGCTGGGCGGCAAACTCTCCCGCGCTCTGATCATGCTGCACCATGCGATGTCGGCCGAGCCCCAACTGCCGGAGGGCGAGCGTCGCCTGTTCGAAACGACGGAGCGTGACCTGCTGCCGCATGTCCGCCAGATCGCGGTACCAAGCGAGGCGGGCAAGCGCTACCTCGTCGAGACGATCGGCATCAACCCGGCAAAGATCACCGTGCTGACGCCGGGCGTGCCGCGCGCGGCGCGCAGCGTCGGATCGGGCGGCGCGGGCTGCCACCTGCTCGCCGTTGCCAGCCTCATCCCTCGGAAAGGCTATGAGACCGTCCTGCGCGCTCTGGAGCGACTGCCGGACCTTGACTGGTCTCTCACCATCTGCGGTGACGCGACGGTCGATCCCGGGCACGCGGGCTATCTGATGCAGTTGAGCACCGATCTCGGCATCGGCCATCGGCTTCGCTTTCTCGGCCCGCAATCGGATGCCGAGATGGAGGCGCTATGGCAGTCAGCCGATGTCTTCGTCTCCGGCAGTATCTATGAGGGCTATGGCATGGCGGTGGCGGAGGCTGTCCGCCACGGGCTGCCGCTGGCCATTACGCGGGGCGCGGCGGCACCGGAAGTCATCCCCGAGTTGGGAAGCGCGATCGTCGAACCGGGGGACGCTGTGCAGCTCTCGAAGGCGCTGCGACGGTTGATCTTCGACCCCGCGGTGCGCCAGGCCCTCTCGGAAGCCTCCTGGCAAGCCGGGCAAGCCTTGCCGGACTGGGGAGATCAGGCTGCGCTCTTTCGCGCTCTAGTCGAACCAGGGGCCATCGAGGAAGTCTGAGGGCGGGCACTGGCTGCGGCGCCGCTTCCGCAAGCGAGGGACGAGCGCGGGCGTCAGCCAGGCATGCGTCTCCCTCTCATCGGTGGAGATATCGGACACAAAAACGCAGCATGCCCGGGCGATGTGTCTCGCCCGGGCACCGAGGCTCGGCCGGTCTCTGCTCGTTCCCTGAACCCAGACAGACCCTTCATCGACCATGCCTGATCTTCGTCGCGGTGGCGACCACCGCGACGAAGACAGGCGTTGGTTAGCCTTCGTCTGACTCGCTGCCCTCGCTCAGGCCGCCATCCATCGCCTCGGAAGGCTCATGCGGCATCTCATCGCTCGGCATGGCCGGCATCACTGCCTCCTTGGCCTTGCGCGGGCGGCGCGTCTTCTTCTCGACCGGGGCGGGTGTCGCCTCGCTCATCGGCAGCGTCAGGGCTTCGATCTCGACCATCGGCGTGGCCGCCGCACGGCGGCCACGCGTGGCGGTCGCGGTCCTAGTCTTGCGGCTGCTCGCGGCAGGGCGCGGCGCTGCGGCCCGTGCCGGTGCCTTGCGCGTGGTGGCCGTCGTGCGGCTCGCCGACGCAGGCTTGCGCGCGGCGACAGCGGCGGTCTTGCGGCCGCTTGCCGCGGTCTTGCGGGCGGCGACGGGCGTCGCCTTGCGCGTCGCCGCAGGCTTGCGCGCGCTGGCCGCTGTGGTCTTGCGCGAGGCTACGGCGCTCTTCCGCGCGGCAGCCGCCGGCGCCTTGCGCGATGCGGTGGTCGCGGCCTTGCGCGCAGGCGTCGCTGCCTTGCGGCTCGCGGTGGTCGTGGTCTTGCGTGCCGCGGCAGGAGCCGCCTTGCGCACCGTCGCTGTCTTGCGCGCGGGCGCAGCCGCCTTGGCGGCGCCGCGCTTCGCGGTTGTCGCCGTCTTGCGTGCGGCGGCCGGCTTGGCCGCAGCCGTCGTCCGCCGCGTCGCGGTCGCGGTCGTCTTGCGCGCGGTGGTCTTCGCCGACTTGCTGGCGCTCGCGCTAGCCTTAGCGCGCGTGGGCGCAGCTGCCTTGGTGGATTTCGCGGCAGCGCGCGGCTTGCTCGCCGCGGTCTTCGCCGGAGCCTTCTTGGCGGGCGTCTTTGCCGCCACGGTCTTGCGGCTGGCCGGCTTCGCGGCGGTCGCGGTTGCGCGCTTCGCAGGCGCGCGGCGCGTCGGCGCGCGCATCGCCAGGGCCTGGGCTTGCGGGGCAGTCGCCGTTTCGCCCGCTCTATCCTTTGTCACGGCATTAAACTCCTTGATCCTGATTAATCGTTTTGCAATCCGTCTCGGCCCGACCGTTCGGGCCTGCCTCATTCGCCTGAAGGAAAGCGCTTCCCCGCTACGCCAGAGCTTGGTTCTTGCCAGTACAGGCAGCGTCTCCTCCGCCCTCTAATTCCAACTCAAAACAATTTGCCGCCTCGCGAAGCCGCTTGGGGCAGCCTCTCCTATCCCGCTCCGCCACCGATGGATCATCAAGCCTCGGCCGATCTTGACCAAAGACAAGCATCGCGGAACGACTCCGTCTCCACGCTATCTCAAGTCTCGAATCATGGTGTCAAGAAAAAGGCGATCACATGAAAGAGGCTGCCAAAGTTTTATTGGCGGGGCGATGCCGCCGGAACCCATGGGCAGGGCAGAGAGACGCATCAACCAAACCCCACAGAATTTGAACTCTTCTTTATTATATCTATGTCCGTTTATTTTGCTGAATCCCCGCGCAAGCCTCGGTCGGCGCATCCGGGCGGCAGCCGCTCGGCCGCACCGCAATACAGCCATTCCAGGGTGGCGGGCAGCGGTATCGGATGCCACCCAACCACGTTCGGCCGGCGCGGTGCGCGCGGTTGCGCCGATTCGCAGGAGTCCAGGCTGGCCGCACATGCTTCCTCGCAAGGCCGAATTCGACTATAGATCCCCAGCGCCTCCGCCTTGTGGCGCCCCCGCCGAGGCTTGAACCGGCCGCGTTCGTTCTCTGATCGTGTCACTGCATGAGACCATAAGTTTTACAAAGAGGTCAGGATTTTCTGCTTGCCGAGACGATCGTCCCTCTCCTGCGCGCAGCTTCGGTTGAACAGGGCGCAACGCGGCCTCCCCCGCCGGATGCAAAACCGCGCCGGCGCGGCGCGGCGCGATGACGCGCGGCCGGACGGTGCGCGGCACGTTTCCAAAAGACCGGCGGCGGCATGAGCGAAACCGTGAAGCCGCGCGAGCCTCGCCTGTCACGCGTCATTCTGAGCGAGGCGATGGCGAATCGCTTGCCGCCGATGATCGAGGCGGACCGCGCGCAAGCGGTGCAGGATCTCGAGCAGGGCAGCTTTTTCGCGCCCCGTGGCGCCGGAGACGGCCCCTTCGTGCTCGCGCTGTCCATCCAGGACGGGCGGCTCCTGTTCGACATCCGTGACGAGGCAATGCAACCCATCACCGTCATCGGCCTCGCCCTCGGCCCTTTACGCCGGATCATCAAGGATTATGTCCTGATGCTCGACAGTTACGCCGCGGCCGTGCAGGAGGGCCGGGAAGCGCGCATCCAGGCGATCGACATGGGACGGCGCGGCTTACACAATGAGGCGGCGGCCCTCGTCTCTGCCCGGCTGGCAAGCAAGGTGGATCTCGACCAGGACACCGCCCGCCGGCTTTTCAGCCTTATCGTCGTTCTCCATCAGCATATCACCGGGCCTTCAGCACAGAGTAACCAAGCATGAATATCGGCGGGATTTCCTATCGCAGCATCTGGATGGATCAGGACGGATGGTCCGTCCGCATCATTGACCAGACGAAGCTGCCCTGGGCCCTCAGCATCCTGCGCCTCACCACGGCAGAGGAGATGGCGGAAGCCATCAGCACCATGCGCGTGCGCGGTGCGCCGCTCATCGGCGCCTCAGCCGCCTATGGGCTTTGCCTCGCGCTCCGCCGCGATCCTTCGAGCGATGCGATGGAGCGCGATGCCGCCATGCTCGCCGCCACACGGCCGACCGCCGTCAACCTGAAATGGGCGCTCGACCGCATGCTTGCGCGCCTGCGCCCCCTGCCCGCGGCGGCACGGCTCGCGGTGGCTTATGCCGAAGCGGCGGCCATCGCCGATGAAGATGTCGCGCAGAACGAAGCGATCGGGCGCCACGGGTTCGGCCTCATCCAGGCCGCCACCAAGCCGGGCCGCCGTGTCAACATCCTCACCCACTGCAACGCCGGCTGGGTCGCGACCGTCGATTGGGGCACCGCGCTGGCGCCGATCTATAAGGCGCATAACGAGGGCATCGATCTCCATGTCTGGGTGGACGAAACCCGCCCGCGCAACCAGGGCGCCTCGCTCACCGCTTGGGAGTTGGGCAGCCACGGCGTGCCCCATACTGTGATTGCGGACAATGCCGGCGGCCACCTCATGCAGCACGGCGCGGTCGATCTCGTGATCGTGGGGACGGACCGGGTGACGCGCGAGGGCGATGTCGCCAACAAGATCGGCACCTATCTCAAAGCACTTGCGGCACGGGATAATGGCGTGCCCTTCTGGGTCGCGCTGCCCTCCACCACCATCGACTGGACGATCCGCGACGGAGTGCGCGAAATCCCGATCGAGGAACGGTCGGCGAGCGAAGTTACCCAGATGACCGGTCAAACCGAGGATGGCGGCCTCGCCACTATCCGGGTGACGCCGCGCGGCAGCGCTGCCGCCAATCCGGCCTTCGATGTGACGCCCGCGCGGCTGGTGACGGGGCTGATCACCGAACGCGGCTGCGTGCCGGCGAGCGAGGCAGGGCTCCTCTCGCTCTTTCCCGAATACGCGTGATCCGCCGCCTGCCCGGGTGGCGCGCCGCGCCTGCGCTATTGTGCCTTGGCCTCGCGCTCTCCGCCTGCGCCGGGCCTGGGCGCCAATCCCGCTCCGGCGCCTGGCTGCGCCCGCCCTCGCTCGCCACCTGCCTCGCGCAGACGGATGACCCGCAGGAGCCGCCCTTCATCCGCCACTGCTTCGGCCAGTTCAGCCGGACCGCCGCGATCGCCATCGCCTATGCCGAATGGCGCGCCTGGGGGCAGGTGGTGTACGATGCCGATCCGCGCACGGCCGGCCCCGTGGACCCTGATACCAAGGCCGAACGACAGCCCGGCTTCTGGCAGCGCGTCGGCCTCTATTGGTGGATCGGCATGAATAACAGCCTGACGAGCGCAGGCTGGACCGGTAAGCACGATGCCGAGGGTGAAGTTTTTCCGCCCCAGGATGACGGAAGTTTCGCCTGGTCGGCCGCCTTCATCTCCTTCGTCATGCGGATGGCGGGGGCGGGGGCGGCCTTCCCCTATGCCGAGGCGCACAGCGTCTATATCGACGACGCGGTGGAGCAGACGCTCAACCAGGGCGGCCCCTATGCCATCGCCGCGGCGCCCCCCAATGCCTATGCGCCGGCGCTTGGCGATCTCATCTGCACCGGGCGCGGTCGCGCCGCCGACCTCACCTATGCGCAACTGCCGGCCGGCCGCTTTGCGGCCCATTGCGGCATCGTCGTTGCCAAAGCGCCGGGCCAGATCAGCATCATCGGTGGCAATGTGCAGGATGCCGTGGCGCTCACCCATGTTCCGGTGACCGATGAGGGCATGCTGGCCGAGCCCGACGGCACCGTGCTCGATCCGCGTTATAACTGGCTCGCGGTCATTCGCGTGGCCTATAACGAATGACGCGGCGGGGCGTCGCAGCCCCGCCTCGTGCGTCTGTTCAGATGGGCTTGCCTTCGCTTGCTGCCCAGCGCGCCATCAGGCGGTTGCTCGGCAGGCTCTTGTCCCTCACCTTGCGCGCGGTCTCCGCACCCGCCACCGGCAGGCCCGCAGGGTCGAGAAGCCCGACCTGCACCAGGACGCTCGCCTGGTCCCAGTAGATGTGCTCGTGCACCAGCTTGTCGCCCTCGAACTGGATGATGGCGACAGCCGGAATATCGACCGCCCGCCCGGTCGGGGCGACACCGGGAAGCAGCCAGTCGATCTCGGTCGTATGGGTAAAGTGCATGATGAATTCATCGACGATGCGGTCCTCCCCCACCGTCCGGCTGATCGAGGTCAGGCCGAAGTCGGGCGGATTGCCGCTGATGAAATGGTATTTGTAGAACCGCTTGAGCTGATCGTGGCCGACGCCGCCGGTCATCGTCGGGATGTGATTGACGTAGGGCGAGGCCACCATCGTCGCCATCGTCGCATCGACATCGCGGGTCTCGAATTCATGCCGGCAGTGCTCTTCCCAGAGCGCGACCAGATCGGGCTTGCCCATCGCTCCCCTCCCCTCCACGCTCAGCCTTGGCGCCAGGGCAGGCCCGCGGCCTTCCAGCCGCCCACGCGCCCGCGGTGGCCCTCCGGGTCGAGCGGGCCTTCAAATCCCTCGGCCACGTTATAGACGCGCGTGAAGCCGGCCATGGCGGCGGCCTCGGCCGCGGCCATGCTGCGGGCGCCGCTGCGGCAGATGAAATAGATCGGCTGATCCGGGGCGAGGCCGGCCGAGCGCAGATGGTCCACGAATTGCGCGTTGCGCTGCATGCTCGGGTAGCTTTGCCAGGGGATCAGAATCGGCTCGCGCGCCAGCGGGCGCAGATCCGGCACGCCCACGAAGGTCCATTCCGCCTCCGTCCGCACATCGCACAGCTGCGCGCGCGGCTCGCTGCTCATCGCCTCCCAGACTTTCCGTGGTTCAATGTCATCGACCATCGTTATTGCCTCTCAGACTATGCAGGATAACAAGCCCTATCAGAAGGCAGTGACTCTGCGCCGGTGGCAAGGGCAGGAGGCACGCGGTGCGCGCCCGCCCGCCATCTTCAAAGCGAGGGCCGGCGGGCATCATGGCTTGGCGGCAGACGCCGCCGCACCATCTCTCCCTCTCCCCGGCAGGGCGCGGGGCCGGCGGCGGGTGGTTTCTCTGGCCCTCCACCCGGGCTGCGGCTAAATCACCCTCGCCTTTGCCAACCGGACCCGCGCATGAACCTCCCCATACCCGGCCTTCACGATACCAGCCCGGCACCGGCGGCAAAGCCGCGCGGCAAGCTCGGCCGGGCTCTCGGCATTCCGGTGAGCAATCCGGACGCGGCGGATAACCGCAGCCAGCAGATGCCGCTGCCGCGCAATTGGAACACGGTGTTCCTCGGCATCCTGACGATGATCGCGGTGCTCGCCTGCCTCTATGTGGCGCGGGATATCGTGCTGCCGGTGGTGCTCGCTTTGGTGCTGAAGCTGCTGTTCCAGCCGCTGGTCAAAGTGTTGGAGCGCATCCGCATCCCCAAAGCCGTGGGCGCGCTCGTCTGCCTCATTCTGCTCCTCGGCGTCTTCGTCGGTCTCGGCGCCCTGCTTTCCAGCCCGGCCTCGCGCTGGGCCTCGCAGCTTCCGCAAGCCTGGCCGATCTTGCAGAAGCGCTTCGCCGTCTTGCAGCCGATGGTCGTCCATCTGCAAGAACTGCTCAACCAGATGGGTGTTCATCTCGGCGGCGCCTCCTCGGTGCTCTCGAACCCCGTCAGCATGATCACCGCCGTCTTCAGCGGCACGGGCACCATCGCCTCCCATCTGCTCGAAACCCTGCTGGTGCTCTTCTACCTCCTGGTTTTCGGGGAGACCTTCCTGCGCCGCCTTGTCGAGGTGCTGCCGCGCTTCGACGACAAGCGCGAGGCGGTGGAAATTTCGCAGCATATGGAGCGTGATCTCTCCGCCTATCTGCTGACGATCACCGTGATCAACGCGGTGGTGGGCTGCGCCACCGGGCTCGTGATGTGGATCTGCGGCGTTCCCGGGCCTGTCCTTTGGGGCGTCGTCGCCTTCTGTCTCAACTTCGTGCCGATCCTCGGGCCGTTTGTCGGCATCCTGCTGTTTCTCGCGGTCGGCATCGTGACGGCGGGCCTCGCCTGGGTCGCCATCCTGCCGGCCTGCCTCTATTTCGGCATTCATGTCGCCGAGGGTGAAATCATCACTCCGATGCTGCTTGCCAGCCGTTTCACCATCAATCCGGTCGCCGTGATGCTGTCCCTCATCTTCTGGTACTGGATGTGGGGCGTGGCCGGCGCCATTCTTGCGGTGCCCATGCTCGCCATCGTCAAGATCATCTTCGACCGGCTGCGGCCCTTCCGGGCTTTCGGCCATCTGCTGGAAGGATGAGCCGGCAGGAGCGGGCCGAGGTCGCGATCCTCGGCGCCGGGGCCGCCGGGCTGATGGCGGCGATGACGGCAGGGCGGCGCGGCCGGCACGTCGTGCTGATCGACCACAATGCCGAGCCGGGAGCGAAGATCCTCATCTCCGGCGGCGGGCGCTGCAACTTCACCAATCGCGAGACGCCGGCGAGTTGCTACCTCTCGGCCAATCCGCACTTCGCCAAATCAGCGCTCAGCCGCTATCGCCCGGCGGATTTCATCGCGCTTGTCGATCGGCACGGCATCGCCTGGCACGAAAAGACGCTCGGCCAATTGTTCTGCGATGGATCAGCGCGGCAGATCCTGGCCATGCTGCTGGCGGAATGTTCGGCCGCGGGCGTCTCTCTGCGGATGGGGACGGCCATCGAGACGGTGCGGCAAGACGGCGGGCGCTTCGTGATCGAGACCGCGGGTGGCGGCGCAATCTCCGCCGCTTCGCTGATCGTCGCGACCGGCGGGCTCTCGATCCCGAAACTCGGTGCCAGCGGGCTCGCCTACCGCATCGCGGCCCAATTCGGCGTGCCGGTGATCCCGCCCGAGCCCGCGCTGGTGCCGCTCTGCTTCGCCGAACCCGATCTCTCCTTCATGCGCGGGCTTTCCGGCACCAGTTGCCCGGTCACGGCGCGCACGGGCAAGGCCGCCTTCAGCGAGGCAATGCTCTTCACCCATCGCGGCCTTTCCGGCCCCGCCATTCTGCAGATTTCGAGCTATCTCGGCACGGCGGGCAGCCTCACCCTCGATCTTCTGCCGGGCCAGGAGGCGGCGGCCTTGCTGCGCGAGCGCAAGGCGAGCCGCCCGCGGATCGCGCTCCGCACCGCGCTTGCCGAGTTCCTGCCCCAGCGCCTAGCCACTGCCATGGCGCCTGACGAGCAGCGGCCGATCGGCGAGATGAGCGACAAGGCGCTGGCCGCGCTGGCGGCCCGGCTGCAGGCTTGGCACCTCACCCCCGTCGGCACCGAAGGCTTCGCGAAAGCGGAAGTGACGCGCGGGGGCGTCGATACCCGCGCGCTCTCCTCCCGCAGCATGGCGGTGACGGCGTGCCCGGGCCTCTATTTCATTGGCGAGGCGGTGGATGTCACCGGCTGGCTGGGCGGCTACAACTTCCAATGGGCCTGGGCTTCGGGCTTCGCGGCCGGTGAAGCGGCGTAGCGCGTCGCCCGACCCTCGGCCGGGTGGGGCTGCGCGCCGCGCGCCGGTGGGCGCAAAGCTCCGCTACCAGCGGCGCTGCGTTACCAGCGGCCGAGAGCGTCGAGCAGGTCGCGCTTGATCTCGGGCGGGGCGAAGGATGCGGTGATCGAGGTATGGGCCAGTTCGCGCAGAACCTCGTCATCCCAGCCGAAGGCGGCGGCGAGACGCGCATATTCGCTCGGCAGATCGGTCTCCAGCAATTCCGGGTCGTCCGTGCCGATAGAAACCGCGATGCCATGGCGGCGCAGCCGGTCGATCGGATGGCTCGCGTAATCGGGAAAGAGCCCGAGGCGGACATTGCTCGCCGGCGTGATGTCGAGCGGCACGCCGAGCGCGCGAAGCCCATCCATGAGCTGCGGATCCTCGGCGGCGCGCACGCCATGGTCGATCCGCTCGGCGCCAAGCAAATGGATCGCGTCTCGGATACCCTCGGCCCCGCTCGATTCGCCGGCATGGGCGGTGCGGCGCAAGCCCGCCTCCCCAGCGCGGCGAAACGCGGCGGCGAAGCGCGGGCCGGTGCGCCCGGCCGCCGCTTCATTGCCATCGATCGACAGCGCGACGATGCGCGGGCTTTTCAAGCCGATCATGAGATCGACCAGCTCCGTCGCCTCGTCCGCCGTCTGCTGGCGCAAGAGGCTGAGGCAGAGCCCGACCGGCGGTAGCCCGTCCGCCTCCGCGGCGCGGAAGCCCCGGTCGAGGGCCGCGATCATCTCCGGCAGCCGAAGGCGCCAGGCTTCCCAATGCGTCGGGTTGAGGATCGCATCGGCATAGCCGGTGCCGTCGCGCGCCAGGCGTTCGGCGAAGCTATAGGCAATGCCCTCCAGCTGGGCCTCGCTCCGCACGAGGCCGCAGCTCCAATCAAGAAAGCCAAGAAAGTCCGACAGGTTGGCGAAGGTGAATAGATGCTCTGGCGGCCGGGGCAGCGCCTCCCCCGCCGTGCGGGCGAGGGAGACGATCTGCGAGCGGGAGAGGCACCCCTCCAGATGCACATGGATCTCCGCCTTGGGCAGGCGCTTCAGGCGCGCCAGATCGGCGGAGGGTGGCGTCATCCGCCGAACTTGCCCTCGAAGGCGAATTCGCCGGTCGGCTTGCGCGGGCTCGGCGTCTCGCGTGCCTGCAAGCCTTCCGGCAGGATCGACTTGTCCCCAAGTCGGCCGACCGCGGCCGCCGCTTCCACCCGATAGCCTTGCGGCAGGCCGAGTTCGGCGAAGGCTCGCTGCATGTCAAAACCGACCATGCCGTGGGCATGCCAGCCGAGCATCGCACCCTGCAGCGCGAAAGCGCCCCACGCGGCGCCAGCATCGAAGGAATGGCTATGCGAGGGCACGGGCTTCTCGGCACCGGGCGGCAGCATGACCGAGTTGGAAGCGATCACCACGAGGGCACCGGCCCGCTTCGCCCAGGACTGGTTGAACTCGTTCAGCAGGCCAAGCAGCTTGCCCCAATGGGCTGAGCTGCGGCGCGCATAGATGAAGACCCATGGCTGGGAATTATAGGAAGACGGTGCCCAGCGCGCCGCCTCGAACATAGAAAAGAGATCGGCTTCGGGGATCTCCTCTTCCGTGAAGGCGCGGGGGGACCAGCGTTCCAGGAAGATATCCGCGATCTCATGATCGGCCGTGCGGAAATTGGCGCTCTTCGTCATATCTCGTCCTTGCTCTGTTGCCATCGCTCAATGCTTGGGGGCGTTCCGCAGGGCTTCCGCCTCTGCATAGAACTTCTTCTCCCATTCATTGTGGTTGGTCGCCCCTTCCTTGATGAAGGGGGTGAAGATCGCGATGCGCAGCAGTGCGGCGTTGATGAGGTTGGCCGGGAAGCGCAGCGGCTTGTTGAAATCGACGAAGAGCACCACCCGCGTCTCGTCGGAATGGTTCCAGGCCTCATGCTCGAAGGCATCGTCAAAGATAAGCGCGCGGCCTTCCTGCCAGTTGCACACCTGCCGGTCGATGCGGATCGCGATCTTGTCCGGATGGTCGGGAACGATGAGGCCGAGATGGAAGCGCAGCACGCCGTTATAGGGGCCGCGATGCGGCGGCAGATGCTTGCCCGGCTCGAAGATGGAGAACATCGCCGTCTGCAGCCCGGGGATCTTCTGCACGATGCGCCAGGTCTCGGGGCAGAGCTTGGTATTCTTCTCCGAGGTCAGTCCGTAGCCGGTGAGGAAGAAAGTCTTCCAGTTATTGTCGGTCGAGATCGTTGCGACATCGGCCGAGATGTCGTGGAAGCTCGGCAGGTCGGCCTTGCGCTGCAACACCCGCTCCAACTCGGCGCGGATCAGATGCCATTCCTTCTCGATCTCGGCAGCCCAAGGAAAGGTCGCAGTATCATAGACGGGCGGGTTGCCGAGCTTGGCGCAGCTGAGGTTGAGCCTCTCCACCCAGGAGACGAGCTTCATCACGACCCGCGTAGTGAGGCTCGGGCGGGACATCGGGCGAATACCCGGTGTTTCGAAGGTCTGCTTCGGTTCCTCGGCGGCGCCGGATTTTCCGGGTTGCATCATGGTGTTCATCGCTGATCTCCGCAGGCTGGGCATCCGCCAAGGCGTCCTGACCCAGATCACTGATACGATAGAGCCTCAGCTTTGGCGAGACCGGCGCTTTATGCGAGGAATGCTCCCCCGGCCCGCCGAGGCTCCGCCAGGATGGATCACCGGAACACTCACCGATAGTTGAACAGGATCACCCCAGCAGAAACCCTGCTGGCGGGAGCGCGCCAGGGTGGGAAGGGCGAAGATCATCCCTTCCCAAGCTGGCGCCATCCGTCACCGAGTGAGCGGCGGCTTACGAGCAGCCGCTGGTGGAGCCGCAGGTCACGCATTTGAGGCAAGTGCCGTTGCGCACCATGGTGAAATTGCCGCATTCGGGGCAGCTATCCCCCTCATAGCCCTTCACCTTTGCCTCCCGCATGCGGCTTGCCCGGTCATCGGCGGCCGACACGGCCTCCGCGACGAAGCTCGTCCCGCCGCCGGCCGCGGCGGGGCTCGCCCCAGCCGCGAGGCCGCCACTTCCCATCGTGCCGCGCACGAAGCCGAGGCTCACCCCGCGCTGGATATCGGCAAGCCTTGCGCGCGCCTGTTCGGCCGTCTCGCTGCCCGAGCGCGGCAGATTGCCCTCATTGGCGCCGCTGCCCACCGTATCGGGCATGAGATCGGCCGGATCGACATGGGCGAGGTCGTTCCGCGCCAGATAGGAGACAGCCAGTTCGCGGAAGATATAGTCGATGATCGAGGTCGCCATGCGGATCGCCTCGTTGCCCTGCACCATGCCCGCCGGCTCGAAGCGGGTGAAGGTGAAGGCTTCGACGAACTCCTCCAGCGGCACGCCGTATTGCAGGCCGATCGAGATGGCGATCGCGAAGTTGTTCATCAGCGAGCGGAAGGCGGAACCTTCCTTGTGCATGTCGATGAACACTTCGGCGAGGCTGCCATCCTCGTATTCGCCGGTGCGGAGATAGACCTTGTGGCCGCCGACCGTCGCCTTCTGGGTATAGCCCTTGCGCCGATCGGGGAGCCGCCGCCGCTCGGCCCGGTGGATCACCCGCTCCACGATCTTCTCGGCCATCGCCACCGCCTGCGCCGTGGCAGGCGCCGCGATGAGCTCTTCCGCCTCCTCCTCATCCTCGATGAGTTGCGAGGATAGCGGCTGGCTGAGCTTGGAACCGTCGCGATAGAGCGCATTGGCTTTGAGGCCAAGACGCCAGGAGAGCATATAGGCCTCCTCGCAATCCTCGACCGTCGCTGCGTTCGGCATGTTGATGGTCTTGGAAATCGCCCCCGAGATGAACGGCTGGGAGGCCGCCATCATCCGGATATGGCTTTCCGCCGAGAGGAAACGCACGCCGATGCGCCCGCAAGGATTGGCGCAGTCGAAGACCGGCAGGTGCGCGGGGTCGAGCTCCGGCGCGCCTTCGAGCGTCATGGCGCCGCAGACATAGGTATTGGCGGCCTCGATCTGCGCACGGGAAAAGCCGAGCGCGCTCAGCAGATCGAAGCCCGGCGCCTCGATTTCAGCCGTGGTGAAGCCGAGCCGTCCGGTCAGCACCTCCTCGCCCAGCGTCCACTTGTTGAAGACGAATTTGATATCGAAGGCGCTCACCAGGGCGGATTCGATCTTCGCCAGATCGGCCTCCTGGAAGCCGAGCGGGGCCAGGCTTTCATGGTTGATCGCCGGGGCGCCGGCGAGCGTCGCGTGGCCCACGGCATAGCGGATGATGCGGTCCGTCTGCGCCGGGCTATAGCCGAGGGTCGCCAGCGCCTGCGGCACGATGCGGTTGATAATCTTGAAATAGCCGCCGCCGGCAAGCTTCTTGAACTTCACCAGCGCGAAATCAGGCTCGATCCCGGTGGTGTCGCAATCCATCACCAGCCCGATCGTTCCCGTCGGCGCCACGACGGAGACTTGGGCATTGCGGTAGCCGTGCTTCTCGCCCAGCGCCAGCGCCTCGTGCCAGACATCGGCCACCGCTCCGCCGAGGCCCTTATCCGGGCAATCGGCGCGGATGAAGGGCACCGGCAGCACCGTCAGCCCCTCATAGCCCGCAGTCTCGCCCATCGCCGCGCGGCGATGGTTGCGGATTACCCGCAGCATGCTCTCGCGGTTCGGCACGAAGCTCGGGAAAGGCCCGAGTTCACCCGCCATCTCGGCCGAGGTGCGATAGGCGACGCCCGTCATCACCGCGCTGACGGCCGCGCAAATGGCGCGCCCGGCGTCGCTGTCATAGGGAATGCCTTCGGCCATCAAGAGGCCGCCGAGATTGGCATAGCCGAGACCGAGCGTGCGATAATCATAGGAGAGGCGCGCGATCTCCCGGCTCGGGAACTGCGCCATCAGCACCGAGATTTCGAGCACCACCGTCCAGATGCGCACGCAATGGGTATAGAGCGCGGTGTCGAAGCTGCCATCCTCGCGCCGGAAGGCGAGCAGGTTGAGGGAGGCGAGGTTGCAGGCCGTGTCATCCAGGAACATGTATTCCGAGCACGGGTTAGAGGCGTTGATGCGCCCACCGGCCGGGCAGGTGTGCCATTCGTTGATGGTGGTATCGAACTGAACGCCCGGATCGGCCGAAGCCCAGGCGGCATGGCCGATCTTGTCCCATAGCGCGCGGGCGCGCAGCGTCTTGTGGACCTTGCCGTCGGTCCGCCGCGTCAGCACCCATTCCCCGTCATCGATCACCCGCTGCAGGAAATTATTCGTCAGCCGCACGGAGTTGTTGGAGTTCTGCCCCGCGACCGTCAGATAGGCTTCGCTATCCCAGTCGGTATCGTAGGTGCGGAAGTCGAAGCTCTCGGCGCCACGGCGCGCGGCGTCGATCGCGCGGCGGACGTAGTTCTCCGGAATGGCGCAATCGCGGGCCTTGCGCACGGCAGCCTTGAGCGCGCCGTTCTTCGCCACGTCATAGGCGGCCTCGCCGAGATCAGGGGCTGCCTCGCGCGCGGCGCGGATCACCGCATCGAGCTGCCGCTTCGTCATCTTCGAGCCGGCGACGAGCGCCGCGACCTTCTGCTCCTCAATCACCTTCCAATCGACGAAGGCTTCGATATCGGGATGATCGACATCCACCGTCACCATCTTCGCCGCGCGGCGCGTGGTGCCGCCGGATTTGATGGCGCCCGCCGCGCGATCGCCGATCTTGAGGAAGCTCATGAGGCCGGAGGACCGGCCGCCACCCGAAAGCCGCTCGCCATCGCCCCGCAAGCGGGAGAAGTTGGAGCCGGTGCCCGAGCCGTATTTGAAGAGCCGCGCCTCCCGTACCCAGAGATCCATGATGCCGCCCTCGTTCACGAGATCGTCGGCGACCGACTGAATGAAGCAGGCATGCGGCTGCGGATGCTCATAGGCGCTCTTGGATTCGACGACCTGCCCGGTCGCCGGATCGACATAGAAATGCCCCTGGGCCGGGCCATCGATGCCATAGGCCCAATGCAGGCCGGTATTGAACCATTGCGGGGAGTTGGGCGCCGCCATCTGCTTGGCCAGCATGAAGCAAAGCTCGTCGCGGAAGACGCGCGCATCCTCCTCGCTATCGAAATAGCCACCCTTCCAGCCCCAATAGGTCCAGGTGCCGGCCAGCCGATCGAAGACCTGCTGGGCGCGCTTCTCGCCCACGCTGCGCTCCGCCTCGGGCAGCTTTTCGAGCGCCTCCAGGTCCGGCTCATGACGGCGCAGCCAGGCCGGCACGCCCGGCTCGTCCACCGGTTTCAGCGCCGCCGGGATGCCCGCTTTCCGGAAATACTTCTGCGCCAACACGTCGCAGGCAACTTGGGACCAGCCCTTCGGCACCTCGATATCGGCCAAGCGAAAGATCACCGAGCCATCCGGATTGCGGATCTCGCTGGTCGCCCGAACGAAGTCGATATCTCCGTAGCGGCCGTCGCGGTCAGCCGTCAGTTCGCGTTCGAAGCGCATGCGATGATCCTCTGTGAGCAAGCCCAGATGGCGGGAAGGACGGTCTGGCGCGACCGCCGATTAACCAAATCTAGTGGGCAAACCGGTCCAGAGCAACGATATCTTGTGCTTGACACGCTTCCATTCCACGCATGCGCAGCGTGGCGGCGGCGCCGGTCGAGCATCATGCTACGCTCTTCCGGACGGGGCATGGAGTCAAAATTTCGGCCGCCCAGGCTTCCTGAATACCCGGCGCGGCCGCGACTCGTGGTGATGTGAGAGAGAGAATCCGGCGCCCGCCCCGCCTGGCGCCGGATGATCGCAGCCCCCCCCCCCCCGACCCGCGAGCACACCCGCCGCCATGAGAGGCGGGCCGATCCGAGGAACGCGCGTTGGCCGGGGGAAGGGATTCGCCTCAGTGACGCTCGATCAGCTCGATCTTGTAGCCATCCGGATCTTCGATGAAGGCGATCATGGTCGTGCCGAATTTCACCGGGCCCGGCTCCCGCGTGATCTTCACCCCCGCCGCCCGCATCTGCTCGCAGCTCGCCTTGATATCCGGCACGCCGACCGCGAGGTGGCCGAAGGCGGTGCCCATCTCATAGCGCTCGACGCCGTAGTTATAGGTGAGCTCGAGCACGGTATGGCTCTTCTCGTCCCCGTAGCCGAGGAAGACGAGCGTATATTTGCCGTCCGGCACGTCGGCCCGGCGGAGTTCGCGCATGCCGAGATGCTGCGTGTAGAAGGCGATGCTGCGCTCCAGATCGCCGACGCGCAACATGGTGTGAAGATAGGAGAACTGTTCGCTCATGGGGCTTTTCCTCGGTTGCGCCGGCGGGAAGCCCGCGCGGCGGTAGGGTCCAAACGCTGGCGCACACTGCGTCACCCCGCGGCCCCTGCCAAGCCGCCTGCCCGCCAGGGCCGCGTTCAGTTTGCCGCGAGCGCCGCCGGATCGAGCCCTTGGAGGAAGAACTGCGCGGCGTCGGCGGCAGCGATCGTCCCGTCCCGATCGACGATGAGGGTGCCGCCGCCCTCGAAGGCGATTCCCCGCAACCCGGCGGCAATGGCGCGGCGCACGGTCTCCGCCCCGATCGTCGGGAGATCCGCGCGCCGCTCCTGCCCTGGCTTGACGAGCTTGACGAGCACACCCCCCGGGCCCGGCCAGGCAAGGCCCGCGCACCGGGCGAGCATGGCATCGGTGCCCTCCACCGCCTCCACCGCCAGCACGATGCCGGACTGCACGACGCAGCCCTGCCCGACATCGACCGCGCCGAGAGCCCGGCAGACGGCGATGCCACGCGCGATATCGGCCTCGGCCTGAGCGTCCGGCGCCGCCTTGGTCAGCAGCCCGGGGCGGCCGACCAGCCCGCCCAAGACCTCATGCGCGCCGATCACCCGGAAGCCTTCCTCTCCCAGCACGCGGATCACCGCTCGCAGCAGGCCATCATCGCCCATGAAGGCGGCCCGTCCGATGCGGGCGAGCAGCTTCAGCCCTTCGGCATCGGGCCGCAGATCACGGAAGGACGGCCGGCGCACGGGGCCGACCAGCACCAGATCCTCGCAGCCCTGTTCCTTGAGGAGGGCGATGATGCGCACGGCGGCACCGAAGCGCAGATAGGCATGGGGAAACGGCGCCAGCACGCGCGGCTCGGCATGGCCTTCAAGGCCGATGATGAAAACCCTCCGCCCCGCCGCTTCGGCCGCACGGGCTACCTGGCCGGGCAAAGGCCCGCTGCCGGCAATGATCCCGAGCGCGGGCAGCGGCATGGCGCGCTCCGCCTCAGGCCGCGTCGTCAGTCTCGACGGCGCGGGTATTGCGGCGGACCAGGCCGCGCTTGCTCGGCGCATCGATGAAGCTGATGATCTCGCCGATCATCGCGTCATCGCCGAAGCGCATCCGCGCTTCCGCGAGCCGGGCGGCAAAAACCCCATCCCCCGCGAAGAGCAGACGGAACGCCGCCCGCATCCGCCGGATCGCCGCTGGATCCAACCCCCGCCGCCGCAGGCCGATGATATTGAGGCCGGAGAGCCGGGCGCGGTTGCCCATCACCAGCCCATAGGGAATGACATCCGCCTCCACCCCGGAGACGCCGCCCACCATGGCCCCCCGCCCGATCCGCACGAATTGATGGATCGCGGCACTGCCGCCGATCACCGCGCTGTCGCCGATCGCGACATGCCCGCCCATAACCACGTTGTTCGCGATGATCACGCCATCGCCCAGCACGCAATCATGCGCCACATGCACCACCGCCATCAGCAGGCAATTGGCGCCGACGCGGGTGACGCCGCTGCCCGTCGCCGTGCCGCGATGGACGGTGCAATGCTCGCGCACCTGGGTTCCCGCGCCGATTTCACAGCGCGTCAACTCGCCCTTGAACTTGAGATCCTGCGGCGGCAGCCCGACGCTCGCATAAGGATAGAGCGTGGCGCCGGTGCCGATCCGCGTGTCACCATCCACCACGACATGCGACACCAGCCGGACGCGATCTTCCAGCACCACATGCGGGCCGACATGGCACCATGGCCCGACCTCGACCCCCGTGCCGAGCTTGGCCCCCGCTTCGACGATCGCCGTCGGGTGAACCGAGCTCACGATGCGTCGCGATCCCGGATCATCGCGGAAAAGCTCGCTTCCGCGACCGAGACGCCATCCACCCGCACGACTCCATGGAACTTCCAGACATTGCCGCGGTTCCGGTCCTTGCTCACATGCACATGCAGCTGATCGCCGGGAACCACCGGCCGCCGGAATTTCGCGCTCTCGATCGACATGAAATAGACAAGCTTGCCGCGGGATTCGGGGCCGAGGGTCTCGACCACCAGCACGCCTGCCGTCTGCGCCATGCTTTCGATGATCAGCACGCCGGGCATCACGGGATGGCCGGGGAAATGCCCCTGGAAAAACCCCTCGTTGATAGTGACGTTCTTGATGCCGACGGCCGAGACGTTCTTCTCGATATCGACGACCTTGTCGATCAGAAGAAACGGGTAGCGATGCGGAATATCGAGCATGATTTCCGCCAGGCTCACATTATGCCGCTCGCCCGTCTCGCGCGTCACCTCGCGGCCTTGATCAATCTCTGCATCCATCGCCTCAGGCCCGCACCACACTAACGCTTCGCCGCGCCCTCCCGCCGCATCATGCGGCGCAGGAAGGCGACTTGCTTGAAAAACTCCTTGACCGGCTCCGCCGGGCTGCCAACCACCGTCGCCCCCGGCACGACATCCGCCATCACGCCGGCCTGGGCTCCGATGCGGGCGCCATCACCGATCCGCACATGACCAACGATCCCTGCCTGACCGGCCAGGGTTACATAATCACCGAGGATGGTCGAGCCAGAGATGCCGGCCTGGGAAACAATGACGCAACAGCGGCCAAGGTGGACGTTATGGGCGATCTGCACCGCATTGTCGAGACGCGAGCCAGCGCCGATCACGGTATCCTGCGAGGAGCCGCGATCGACCATGCTATTGGCCCCGATCTCCACATCGTTCTCGATGATGACCCGGCCGAGTTGCGGCACGCTGACGAAGCCGCGCGCCGTCGGCTCAGGGTCGAAACCGAAGCCGTCCTGCCCGATGCGCGCGCCGGGATAGATCAGCACCCGCTCCCCGATCAGGCTGTGGCTGATGGAAACGTGCGAGCAGATGCGGCTATCCTGGCCGATCACCACGCCTTCGCCGATCGAGACGAGCGGCCCGATCAGGCAGCCCGCGGCGATCTCCGCCCGCGCCCCGATAACGCAGAGCGGGCCGATCTCGGCCTCGGGCGAAACACGCGCCGTCGGGTCGACCACGGCAGTCGGATGGATGCCGGGCCTCACCACCTCGGAAGGGTGGAAAAGCGCCGCGATTCGCGCCCAGGCCGCGACTGGGCGGGGCGTTGGCAGCGCCAACATGCCCGGCGGCACGCGGGATGCCATCCCCGGCTCGATCACCACCGCGCCGGCGCGCGATGCGGCCAGGATGTCGAGGTATTTCGTATTCGTCAGGAAGCTGATCTGCCCGGCTCCCGCGGTTTGCAGCGGGGCGACGCCGGAGAAGATCCGGTCTGCCGGCAGGCCCGCGGCGTCGATTCCCGACGCCGCGGCGATTGTGGAAAGCGGGTGTGGGCCCGCCTGGCGAAAAAAGCGCGGATCTCCGGCCAAAGCCTCAGCCATGGACCCCGCCCTTACTGGCCGAGGGCCGCCTGCTGCGCCTGCTGCTGATCCTGAAGCGAGGCGGCAGTGACATTGGCAAAGGCGGCATCCGGCGGCACCGTCACCGAGGGCAGCACCTGATTGAGCTGCTTCAAGACCTCGGCCGTGATGTCGAACTCGTTCATATTGAGGGCGACCTGGCTGCGATGCAGCACGATATTCATGCCCCGGCTGTTCGCCACCTGGCGGATGACGGCCACGAGCGTCCGCTCGATCTGGCCGAGCGCCACCTGGGCGGCCGCCTGGATGCGCGCCTCATGGTTGCGGAAGGCGAGCTGCGAGCTCGCGATCCGCTGCTGCAAGGCAAGTTCGCGCTTGCGCAGCTCTTCCTGGGAGAGATGCGCCCGCGGATCAGCCAGCGCCGCCTGAACCCGGCGCCAGATATCCTCTTCCTTTTTCACCTCGGCCGTCAGCTCAGCCCGGCGCTTCTCAATCTCCTTCTGCACGCCCTGGGCCGCGGTGGAGGCCTGCAGAACGTCAGGCACGCCGATCACACCGATCACAGGCGCGGGCGGCGGGCTTTCCTTCATCAACGGCGGCAGCGCGGGGATCGGCGCATTGGCCTGGGCTTCGGCAGCTTTCTGTGCCGCAACGTCAAGCTTCGGCGCGCTCGGCAAGGCAGGCCCGAGATCCGGCACCTGGATGGAGCCGGCGGCGGGGCGGGCTGCATGCTGTGGCGCCTGGCCCTTGGCCTGGCCAGGAACGAACCAGCCGGGGGACGACTGGGCATAGACCGAACCCGCGGAAGAGAGGAGGAGAGCCGCCGCGAGGCACAGGGAACGAGAGAGGTATCGCAAAGGGAAGAAACCTTACCGAAGCCGGGGAATTAGAAACTGGTGCCGAAGCCGAAGCGGAAGACCTGCGTCTGATCGTATTGGTATTTAACGATCGGGTCGGCGAGGTCGATATTGATCAGCCCGAAGGGTGTGTTCCAGGAGAACCCGACGCCGACCGAAACGCGCGGCGCGTCGTTCTGATAGACGTCACCGAAACTGTCCGTCACCCCGAAGAGCGTGCCGATATCGGTGAATACGCGGCCGGTCAGGCCGATATCGGGCGAAATCGGCAGCGGGAAGTGGAGCGAGACGGTGCCGGTTGCAAGCGTGTCGCCGCCGAGGCTGTCACCGGTCGCGATATCATGCGGGCCGGCGCCCCCCTGCTGGAAGCCGCGCATATTATCGCCGCCCAGGAAGAAGTTATCGATCAGGTAGTAGTTGCCGCCGTACCGATAGAGGTAGCCGGCGCCGGCCCGGAATTCGAGCGTCCAGTTGCTGTTGCCGGTGAAGTAGTCGAGCGGCACGTAATAGGCGCCGTCGAGCTTGACGCGCACGAAATCCGACGTGCCGCCGAGGCCAGCGAGATCGGTCGACAGCCGGAGGATATAACCCTTGTGCGGATCGAGCGTGCTGTCCCGGTGATCGAGGGTGATCGTCTGCCCGATCTGCGAGAGGAGAGACCAGCCGGCCTCGTTCTTCACGTAGAGGCTGGCTGTCGAGGCGACGTTATAGACGTTACGATCAACCAGCGAGTAGCTCTCGGTCTGCGAGAGGAAATCGTTGAAGGCATAGCCGGTGCGGACGGTGAAGCCGAGCCGCTGCTCATCGAACTGCGAGATGCTCTGATTGTTGTTGGTCGTGTCGAAAACCTCGCCGCCCAGCAGCAGGTTGCGGTCGAGGAAATAGGGGTCGGTCACCGAAAGGTCGAGCTGGGTCGCCTTCTGCGCCAGCACGCCGTTGATCGCCGCGGTGATGCCGGTGCCGATGAGGTTGCGCTCGCTGAGGCCGAGATTCACGAGCGCGCCGCTATCGGTCGAATAGCCGCCGCCGATGGTGAAGGAGCCGGTCGCCTGCTCCTGCACATTGGTGTTGAGGACGATCTTATCCGGCGCCGAGCCCGGCTGCGTCGTCATATCGACCGTCTTGAAATATTGCAGCTCCTGCAACCGCAGGCGGGACTTCTTGATCTTCTCCGCGTTGAAGGCATCGCCCTCGGCGATCGTGAACTCGCGGCGGATGACCTTATCCTCGGTCCGGCTGTTGCCGGTGATGTTGATCCGCTCGAGGAAGACGCGCGGCCCCTCGTCGATCTCGAAGGTCAGATCGACGACGTGCTGCCCACGGGCATTGACGCGCTTCTCCTCGATCGGCTTCACATCGACGAAGGCATAGCCGCGGCCCTGCACGTCGGTCGTGATCGCCTGCACGCTATGGGTGATCGCGTCGCCATTGTACCAATCGCCGGGCGCGATCTCGAGATCCTTCCGCACCGTCTTGGCATCGAGGTTATGCAGATGCGAGACGAGATGGATCTTGCCGATGCGATAGCGCGGCCCCTCGTCCAGCACGAAGGTCAGGTAGAAGGAGGAGCGGTCGGGCGCGAGTTCAGACTCGGTGTTGAGGATCTTGAAATCAGGATAGCCGCTGCGGAAATAAAACCGGCGGAGCAGATCCTGATCGAGCGCGACACGCGCCGGATTGTAGGAATCCGCGTTCGAGAGGAAACGCCACCAGGCACTCTCACGGCTGCTGATGACATCGCGGAGCGTGCTCTGGCTGAAATGATTGTCACCGACGAAGGCGATGCGGCTGATGTAGCTCGCCTTGCCGTCATTGATCTTATAGACCAGATTAACGCGGTTTTCCGGCAGCTTGATGATCTGCGGAACCACCGTGGTCGTATAATAGCCCTTCTGGGCATAGGCATCGAGGATCGCCTGGCGGTCCTGCTCGGCGGCCTGCGGCGTATAGACCGCGTTGGCGCGCAGCGAGACGATATTGGCCAGATCCTTCTTGATCAGCTCATGATTCCCCTCGAAGGCGACCTGGGCGATGATGGGGTTTTCGCTGACATTGACGACGAGATCATTGCCCTGGCGGGCGATCGAGACGTTCTTGAAGAGACCTGTGGCGTAGAGCGTCTTGAGGCTCTGATCGATCTTGCGCGCGTCGAACGGATCGCCCGCGCCGAGCAGCATGTAGGATTCGATCGTCCCCGCCTCGATGCGGTGATTGCCTTTGACGATCACCGCATGGATGGTGTCGCCCACCGGCACCGGCGCCTGCGCATGGCGGGCGCGCGGGGCGGGGCTCTTGATGGTCTGCGACAACGCGGCACCGGGGACGAGCGCGGGCAGGAGGCAGGCTGTGGCTAACAGCGCAGCACGAGTGCGAAGCAAAGAACGCGTCTCCCTCAGTTCCGGCAGATGCCGGTCAGCAGAACCAGCCCGATCGGCAGGCGGGCAAACCATGAACCGGCGGGCCGAACCGGGCGCCGCCGCCAGCCAGGGGCGCCGTCCAGCCCGTGCGGGCCAAGACCTGCCCTGATCCCGGGCGAATCCACGCTTCCTCGGAAACCGGACCCAGGCAAACCCAGTGGCCCTGCCCTATCTCAGCCCCGAGCATCGCGGCAAGGCATTTCTGGCCAAAAAGCCAAGCTCTCTTAACCTTAGCCGGCGAGATGCGCCACCCAGCGCACCACGCCGAGTTGGTTCACGTCATTCCAGGTCGCGAAAGCGAAGAGGCAGAACAGCAGGAGGAAGCCCGCGCGGAAGCCGATTTCCTGCGCCTTGGGCGGGATCGGCCGGCCACGCACCACCTCGGCGATATAGAAAACGAGGTGGCCGCCATCGAGCACGGGGATGGGGAAAAGGTTGATCAGGCCGAGATTGACCGAGAGCACGGCGATGAAGGAGACGAAGCTCGCGAGCCCGAGTTGCGCGACTTGCCCCGAGAGGGAGGCGATCCTCAGCGGGCCGCCCAATTGGTTGAGGCCGGTGTGGTGGGCAATGATCTGCCACAACCCGACGAGGGTCTGCGCCCCGATCGTCCAGGTTTGCACCACCCCCTGCACCACCGCCTGGACCGGGCCGAGGCGCTCGAAGCGCGGCGCTCCCTCGACGATGCCGAGCACGCCCCGCTCCCCGCCATGGCCGTTGCTCACCGCGCCGACCTTCACCTGCAGCACGATCAGCGTGTCGCCACGCTTGACGCTCATGCTGAGGTCCTTACCCGGATTGGGGGCGACGGCATGCTGGATCTGGGCGAAGGTCTTGACCGGCTTGCCGCCCACCGAGGTGATGAGATCGCCGGGCTTGAGATTGGCGTGGGAAGCGGCGGAGCCCGCGACGATCTGGCCGATGATGGGCTCGGGGATCGGCTTGCCCACGGCCAGGAAGAGGGCGATGAAGAGGATGATCGCGAGCAGGAAATTGGCCACCGGCCCGGCCGCGATCACGATCATCCGGGACCAGACGGATTTCTCGTGGAAGGTGCGGCCCGTCTGCCAGGCGGCACGCTCTTCCGGCGTCGCGTCCTCGGGCCGCTCCTGGCCGTGCAGTTTCACATAGCCGCCAAGCGGTATCCAGGCGAGCTTCCAGACCGTGCCGCGCCGATCCGACCACCGCGCGATCGCCTGACCGAAGCCGATCGAGAAGGTCTCGACATAGACCCCCCGCCAGCGGGCGGCGAGGTAGTGCCCCATCTCATGCACGAAAACGAGGATGCCGAGCACGACGGCGAAGGAAATGAGGGTGCGGAGCAGGCTGACGAGATCGGTCATAGTCCCTGGCTTTGAAGGATGAGGCGCGGCGAAGGCTTCAGGCGGCGCGGGACAATATCAGAGCATCGGCCGCCTGCCGAGCGGCGGCATCGAGGCCGATGATGGCATCGAGATCGGGCGCCGGCGGCGCCCCGAGCTGATCGAGGACCGCCTCCACCGTGCCGACGATATCGAGGAAGCCGATGCGCCGGGCGAGGAAGGCGGCAACCGCCACCTCGTTGGCGGCATTCATGATCGCGGGCGCCCCGCCGCCGGCTTCCAGCACCTCGCGGGCGAGGCGCAGCGCGGGGAAGCGTTCGGCATCGGGGGCGAGAAAATCGAGGCCGGAAAGCGCCGCGAGATCGAGCCGCTTCGCCGTCGTCACCAGACGGTCCGGCCAGCCCAGCGCATGGGCGATCGGGATATGCATGTCGGGCGCGCCAAGCTGCGCCAGCATGCTGCCATCGGAATAGCAGACGATGCCATGCACCACGGATTGCGGATGCACGAGCACCTCGACCGCGGCACTCCGCAGCCGGAAGAGGCGAGCGGCCTCAATCACCTCGAGCGATTTGTTCATCATGGTCGCCGAATCGATGGTGATCTTGGCGCCCATCGACCAGACGGGATGGCGGAGCGCCGCTTCCGGCGTGATCGCGGCCATGGCCTCACGGCTCGTCTCGCGGAATGGGCCGCCGGATGCGGTGAGGATGATCCGCTCCACCGCCCGCGCATTGGCCGGCTCCCAGCATTGGAAGATCGCGTTATGCTCGGAATCGACGGGCAGCAGGCGGGCGCCGGCCGCGGCCACAGCGTCCATCATGATATCCCCGGCCGAGACCAGCACCTCTTTATTCGCGAAAGCGATCGCCCCGCCGCGGCGGATGGCCGCGAGCGTCGGGTGGAGCCCCGCCATGCCGATGATCGCGGCCATCGTCCAATCGGCCGCCATATCGGCCGCGGCGCAGACGGCCTCCGGCCCGGCGGCCGTGGCGATGCCGCTGCCCGCCAGCCGCTCGCGCAAGCGCGGCAGGCCCTTCGGATCGTGGATTACCGCAATCTCCGGCCGGCAGGAGAGCGCCTGCTCGGCCAGAAGCTCGGCATTCCGCCCGGCCACCAGAGCCCGCACCCGATAGCGGGAAGGCTCGGCACGGATCAGGTCGAGCGTCTGGGTGCCGACGCTTCCTGTGCTGCCCAGGATGCTGATCGTTCTCATTGCCACAGCCATACTCCCTCCCCGATCAGAACCGCCACCACCGCGGCGATCGGTACCGCCGTCAACATACCATCCAGCCGATCGAGCAGGCCGCCATGGCCCGGGATCGAGCGGCCCGAATCCTTTACGCCGAAATGCCGCTTGAAGCCGCTTTCCAGCAGATCGCCCAGTTGCGAGGCGATGCCGAGCAGCATGGCGATGCCCGCCGCATGCGCCACCGGCAGCCGCCCGCCGAGGGCGAGGGCGACCGCCAGCCCGATGAGCGCGGCGGCGATCAACCCCCCCACCGCCCCGGACCAGGTCTTGCCCGGCGAAATGCTCGGCGCGAGCTTCGGCCCACCCACCATGCGCCCGACGACATAGGCGCCGATATCACTCGCCCAGATGATCAGCACCAGAAACAGCATGTCCCACCGGCCGACGACCGGGGTATGGCGCAGCACGATCATCCCGATCGCCGCCGGCGCCAGATAGGGCACGCCGCCGGCGAGCCAAAGCGCTCGGGCGCCGCCCCCCATCGCGCCCCAGACCAGGAAGAGCAGCACCAGGGCCGCGAGCGCGGCTGGCGCGAAGCCTCCGAAATAGGTGACGAAGGGCAGAAGCGCGATGCCGAGGGACAGCAGCGCCCCGCCACCCCGCCTCGGGTTGGCGCCGCAAAGCCGCGTCCACTCGGCGGCACAGCCCGCGCTACCGATGGCGATGAGCACGACCCAGGCTTCCTTGCCGAACCAGAGGCAGGCGAGCGCGAGCGGCGCCAGGATGGCCGCCGAGCTGACGCGCTTGCCGAGATCACCCCAGCGGCCGGTCCGCCGCCCCCGGTCCGCCGGCATCTGCTGCTGCTCCGCCACCTGCCCCCCTGTCACGCCACGCGCGCGCCGTAGCGACGATCCCGCCGCGCGAAGGCGGCCAGCGCCTCGGCGAAATGGTCCGCATCGAAATCCGGCCAGAGGACATCGGTGAAAACGAGTTCCGCATAGGCGCATTGCCAGAGCAGGAAATTGGAGAGGCGCTGCTCGCCGCTGGTCCGGATCAGGAGATCCGGGTCCGGCATGCCGGCGGTGAAGAGAAAGCGGCTGAAGGCCGCCTCGTCGAGGGCCGCCACGTCGAGTTCTCCGGCCCGCACCGCTTCCGCCACCGCTCGCGCCGCGGCGACGATTTCGCCCCGCCCGCCATAGGAGAGGGCAAGGTTGAGGTTGAGCCGCGTGCCGGCCGCGGTCTTGGCTTCGGCAGCCTCCAGCTCGGCCCGCAGATCGTCCGAGAAGCGGGCGCGATCGCCGATCACCCGGAAGCGCACCCCGTTGCGGGCGAGTTCCGCGACCTCGCTGCGCAGATATTGGCGAAGCAAGCCGGTGAGTTCCATCACCTCGCTTTCCGGCCGTCGCCAGTTTTCGCTCGAAAAGGCGAAGAGGGTCAGCCACTGCACGCCCTGCTCGGTCGCGGCTTCCAGCGTGCGGCGCACAGCCTTCGCCCCCGCCCTGTGGCCCGCGATGCGCGGCATGCCGCGGGCTTTCGCCCAGCGGCCGTTACCGTCCATGATCACCGCCACATGCACCGGCACGCGCGCGGGCGGCACGCTCTCCTCCTCGGAGGCTAGCCGCGGGGTCCGCCCTGTCTTGCGCTCGGCGGCGGGCGCACGCGTCATGCCCCGAAAGCTCTCAAACCTGGCGGATTTCGCGGTCTTTCTCGGCCGCGAGTTCATCGATCCGCTTCACGAAACTATCGGTGAGCTTCTGCACCTCGCCCGACCAGTCCTCGGCCTCGTCCTTGCTGATCTCGCTCTTCTTCTCGGCCGCCTTGATCTGCTCCATCCCGTCGCGCCGCACGCCGCGCACCGCGATGCGGGCATTCTCGGCATATTTATTCGCGGCCTTGGCGAGTTCGACGCGGCGCTCTGCGGTGAGCTGCGGGATCGGCACCCGCACCATCTGGCCATCGGCGCCGGGGTTGAGGCCGAGGCCCGAATCGCGGATCGCGGCGACCACGGCATTGACCAGGCTGCGATCCCAGACCTGCACGGTGATCATCCGCGCCTCGGGCACCGCGATGGTGCCCACCTGGGTCAGCGGCGTCAGCGTGCCATAAGCCTCGACCCGCACCGGCTCCAGCAGCGCGGGGCTCGCGCGCCCGGTGCGCAGGCCGCTCTGATCCTTGCGCAGCGTGTCCACCGCGCCTTCCATTCGGCGGGTGAGATCTTGCTTCAGGGAGTTCAGGTCGATGGGCAAGGGCCCCTCCTTCCTCAAACGTCGCGGATGACGGTATAGGCGCCCTCGCCCCGCATGGCGGAGGCAAAGGCGCCGGGCTTGTGCAGGTTGAAGACCAGGATCGGCAGCTTGCTCTCACGCGCAAGGCTGATTGCCGCCGCATCCATGACCTTGAGGTCTTGGGCCAGCACATCGAGATAGGTCAGGGTCTCGAAGCGCCGCGCATCCGGCACTTTCTTCGGATCGGCGGAATAGACGCCATCGACCTGGGTGCCCTTCAGCAGCGCATCGCACCCCATCTCGGCCGCGCGCAGGGCGGCGGCGGTATCGGTCGTGAAGAAGGGGTTGCCGGTGCCGGCGGCGAAGATGACGATGCGGCCCTTCTCCATATGCCGCATCGCCCGCCGGCGGATATAGGGCTCGCACAGGCTCGCCATCGGGATCGCGGATTGCACCCGCGTCGGCAGGCCCGAGAGTTCGAGCGCACTCTGCATGGCCAGCGCATTCATCACCGTCGCCAGCATGCCCATGTAATCGGCCTGGGCGCGGTCCATCCCCGCGGCGGCGCCCTTGACGCCCCGGAAGATGTTGCCGCCGCCGATGACGACGCAGACTTCCACTCCCATGGCGGTGACGGCGCCGATATCCTGGGCGATCTGCCGGACGGTATTGGTATCGAGGCCGTATTCGCCCGCGCCCAGCAGAGCTTCGCCCGAGAGCTTGAGCAGCACACGCTTGTAGAGAGGCTGACCGTTCATTGTTCCCTTGGGGGTTCCGGGGTGAACCGCTGCGGTCTCATGCGGGCCAAGGCGGCCCTGGCCCGCGCCGCACCCTAAAGAGAGCGCCGGGGCGCCACAAGCCTCTGGCTGAGAGCGGCAGGCGGCCGCAGACGGGCGGGAATGAGTGTCGGGCCGCGAGGAGGCCCGGCGAGGGCGGTTCGGCCGGGCAGCCTGGCGCCAAGCGCCGCGGCCCGGCTTCCCCCCGCTCGCGTCAGACCCCCGCCGTCGCCGCCACTTCGGCCGCGAAGTCGGAGACCTGCTTCTCGATGCCTTCACCGAGCTGGAAGCGATCGAAGCCCACCAGCTTGGCGCCGGACTTCTGCACCACGGCGCGCACCCGGCTCTCACCGTCATGCACCCAGACCTGCTCCAGCAGCACCACTTCCTCGTAGTATTTGCGGATCCGGCCCTCGACCATCTTCTCGATGATCGCTTCCGGCTTGCCGGAGGCCCGCGCCTGCTCGGAAAGCACCGCGCGCTCGCGATCGAGCGCCGCGGGATCGACCGAATCGACATCCAGCGCATCGGGCCGGGCGGCCGCGACATGCATGCCGACCTGGCGGCCCAGCTGCTCCAGCCCGTCGATCTCGCTCGGCGCTTCGAGCGCCACGAGAACGCCGATCTTGCCGAGCCCCGGCTTGAGCGCGCCATGGACATAGGTCGCGACGACGCCCGACGGCACGCGGAGCACGCGGGCGCGGCGGATCGTCATGTTCTCGCCGATGGTCGCCACGAGCTGGGTCAACTGGTCGGCCACCGTATGGCTGGTGCCCGGGAAGGGTGCGGCCTTGATCGCCTCGATATCCTCGCCGGCATCAAGGGCGATCTTGGCCACCGCCTCGACGAACTCCTGGAAGGTCTCGTTGCGCGCCACGAAATCGGTCTCGGCGTTGACCTCCACCATGGCGGCCACCTGCGGGGCGCTGGCGACGCCGATGAGGCCCTCGGCGGCAACCCGCCCGGACTTCTTGGCCGCGGCCGAAAGACCCTTCTTGCGCAGCCAGTCGATCGCGGCGTCGATATCGCCGCCCGTTTCGTTGAGCGCCTTCTTGCAGTCCATCATGCCGGCGCCGCTCTTCTCGCGCAGGTCTTTCACCAGCGCGGCCGTGATCTCCGCCATTTCGGTCTCCATATGCTTGCGCGGCACCCTGCGCGGGCGCCGCGATCCAATTCCAGGGACGAGGCTATAAACCGGCCCTCGCCCGTCGGAGAAGGGGCAGGCGCGCCCCGTCATCCGCCTGACATAGAAAGAAGCCGTCCCGAGGGGAGTGCTGCCGGAGAGCGGCGCCTCTCCCCTCGGGTCGCGCGTGTTAGCCTTCGGCCACGGCCTCTTCGGCGACGGGTTCTTCCTCGGCCGGAAGCACGGCGGAGGGCAGTTCCTCAGCCGCGCCAATATCGCGGCCTGAGGCCGCCATCTCGGCGCTGATGCCGTCGAGCACCGCGTTCGACACCAGATCGCAATAGAGCATGATCGCGCGGATGGCGTCGTCATTGCCCGGGATCGGATAGGTCACGCCCTGCGGATCGGAATTGCTGTCGAGCACCGCGACGACCGGAATGCCGAGCTTGTTGGCTTCCTGAACAGCGAGCTTTTCCTTGTTGGTGTCGATGATGAAGAGGATATCCGGCAGGCCGCCCATTTCCTTGATGCCGCCGAGCGCGCGCTCCAGCTTCTCCTGGTCGCGGGTGATCTCCAGCACCTCTTTCTTGGTCAGGCCCTGGGTGTCGCCGGCCACCAGCTCTTCGATCTGGCGCAGCCGCTTGATGGAGGCGGTGATCGTCTTCCAGTTGGTGAGCATGCCGCCGAGCCAGCGGTGGTTCACGTAATACTGGCCGCAGCGGCGCGCGGCCTCGGCCACATGATCGGCCGCGGCGCGCTTGGTGCCGACGAAGAGCACGCGGCCGCCGGCGGCCGTCGTGTCGCGCAGCGCGCGGAGCGCCCGATCGAGCATCGGCACGGTCTGCTGCAGGTCGATGATGTGGACCTGGTTGCGGACGCCGAAGAGATAAGGCGCCATCGCCGGGTTCCAGCGGCGGGTGTGGTGTCCGAAGTGAACGCCGGCTTCGAGCAGCTGGCGCAGAGTGAATTCGGGCATCGCCATGAGCGAGCTCCTTTCCTGTCGTCCGGTTGATCCTCCGCGGGGCCATGCCGTTCAAAGCACCGGACCCGGTCCAACTGGCCGAGAAAGGCGCCCCGCGTGCGAATTTGCCCAAGCGCCCCGGCGGGCCGGAGGCGAGGACGCGGGAGCTATCGCGCATCCCGCCAGCCATTGCAAGCCGGAGAGGGCGGAGCGCCCGGCGCGGCAGCCATTCCGAGAACCTGACGTCCGGCGGTTCGCAAAAGGCGGCCAGCGCGCGAGCGGCAGTGACGGGGCCTTGGGTGGTGCCCTTCCCGTTCCTGCTTCCGCCGGCATAGCTCATACCGCCTCTGGGGCGCGGGGCACCGCTTGAGTTTCCCGCCGATCAGGACCAGCTTGCCGTTTCATGACCGACCCCGCATCAGCCCTTCGCCTCAGCCTGCTCGATCAGGCGCCGATCGCCGCCAACGGCTCCGGCGGCCAGGCGCTCCGCCAGGTGATCGACCTCGCCAAGCTTGCCGACCGGGCGGGCTTTCACCGCTTCTGGATCGCCGAACACCACGCGACGCCGGGGCTCGCCTCCGCCAGCCCCGAGGTTCTCGTGGGCCCCGTCGCGATGGCGACCGAGCGGCTGCGCATCGGCACGGGCGGCATCATGCTGCCGCATTACAGCCCCTTCAAGGTCGCCGAGACCTTCAGCATGCTGGCCGGCATGTTTCCTGGCCGCATCGATCTCGGCCTCGGCCGCGCGCCGGGCTCGGACGGGCGCACGGCCTATGCCCTGCAGCGGGACCGGCGGGAGCGCGCGCCGGACGACTTCCCCCAACAGCTCGCGGAACTGCTCGGCTATCTGGACGGCACGATCCCCGAGACGCACCCCTTCGCCTCTCTCCAGAAGACATTGCCCGGGGGCGCCGAGAAACCGGTACCCTGGCTGCTCGGCACCTCGCCGGATAGCGCCGCCTGGGCGGCGAGCCTCGGCCTGCCCTACTGCATCGCCGATTTCATCAATCCGCACGGCGCCGATCTCGCGGCCCATTATCGCCATGCCTTCAGGCCCGATCCGCAGCGCGGCATCACCGAGCCCATGGTGATGGTCGCCGTCTGGTCGATCACCGCCGATAGCAGGGCCGAGGCCGAGCATCTCGCCAGCTCGTCGCGCATGCTGTTCAAGCTGCTGCATCGCGGCCAGCTGATCGCCGTGCCCTCACCCGAGGAGGCGGCGCGCTTTCTGGAGGCGGATCAGGCGAAGAGCAGCCGGGATCGCCGGCTCATCCTCGGCACGCCGGCGGAGGTGCGGGACGGGCTGCACGAGGTGGCCGCGGAATATGGCGCGGGCGAGGTCATGGTCGTGAACATCATGTACGACCACGCGGCGCGTCTGCGCTCCTACGCCCTGCTGGCCGAGGCCTTCGCTCCCGCCGAGGCCGCGGCCTAAGCCTTATGCCATGAGTGATGCGGCATCGAAGCCATTGGGCAGCACGCCGCGCGGGCGGATCATCTCATAAGGGCCGCGCGGCAGGAATTTCGCCGAGCCGGGTTCCGCCGTCACCAGATCGTCCTTCATCACGACCCGGCCGCGCGCGATTGTCATCGCCGGCCAGCCGGTCACCCGCATTCCCTCGTACGGCGTGTAATCGATCGCATGCTGCATCAGGCGGTTGGTGATCGTCACCTCCCGCCCGGCATCCCAGAGCACGAGATCGGCATCCGCCCCCGGCGCGATCGTGCCCTTGCGCGGGTAGAGGCCGAAGAGCTTGGCCGGGTTGGTCGCCGTAAGGCGCACGAAGCGCTCAAGATCGATCCGCCCGGCGGAGACGCCTTCGCTGAAGACCAGCGGCAAGCGTGCGGCGAGCCCCGGCACGCCGTTCGGGATCAGAGTGAAGGGCGCATCCGCGCCGTTCTTCCGCTTGCCCATCCCCTCCTTATGGAAGCTGTGGCCGCTATGGTCGGAGGAGATGATGTCGATCGTGCCGGCGCGGATCGCCTCCCACAATCCTTCGCTTTCCGCGCGGCCGCGCGGCGCCGGGCTGCAGATGAACTTCGCCCCCTCGAAGCCGGGCCGGTCCATATCCTCTGCCGAGAGGACGAGATATTGCGGGCAGGTCTCGCCCCAGACCTTCACGCCGCGCGCCTGGGCGCGGGCGATCTCCTCCGCCGGCTCCGGCCCGGAGACGTGGAAGATCTGGATCGGCTGATCGACAAGCTCGGCGAGCGCGATAGCGCGGTGGGTCGCCTCCCGCTCGATCACCGTGGGCCGGCCCCACGCGTGATACTTCGGCGCCGTCATGCCCGCTTTGAGCAGCGCCTCGGTCAGCCAGGCGATCGCGTCATAGTTCTCGGCATGCACGGTGACGAAGGCGCCGGCGCGGCGCGCGGCCGCCAGCACGCGCAGATATTGCCGATCGTCGATCCGCACATCGTCGTAGGTGAGGAACACCTTGAGGCTGCGGATGCCGGAAGCGACGATCGCGGGGATATCTTCCCGCACCACCGCGTCCGACGGATCGTTGATGATCTGGTGGAAGCTGTAATCGACCATGCCGCGCGCCGCCCGGCGGTGATATTCCTCGACGACCGGGCCCAGGCGCTGCCCGCGAAATTGCGCTGCGAAGGTGATAACGCTCGTTGTCCCGCCGGCGAAGCAGGCGGCGGAAGCCTGGGCGAAGCTATCCTCATAGGCCGAGCCGTCGGGCTGCAACTGCTCGATATGGCAATGGGTATCGATGCCGCCCGGCAGGACGAAAAGCCCGCCCGCGTCGATCACCTCGGCCCCAGCCGTGTCGAGATCGCGGCCGATCGCCGCGACCACCTCTCCCCGGATGCCGATATCGGCCCGCATGCGATCCGCGCCGGTGACAATCACGCCGCCGCGCACAACCCGGTCAAACCCTGCCACTTGCCTGCTCCCCGCTCAGCACCCGACGATCGAACTGGATACAGTTTCTCAATCGACCGCAGATCGGCAGGGACCGCAAGGCCCGGATCAGCCGCCGCGCGGATTATAGGGCCGAAAGGGCGCGGGGCCCGGGGCAGGGCCGCCGAAGGGGCGCATCGGCGGCGGCCCACCCATGGGCGGCGGGGGGCCACCACCATGCCAGGGGCCATGCCCCCCATCCCCGTGCCAACCGCCGTGCCAAGGGCCATCCCCGTGCCAGCCACCGTGCCAAGGGCCGTCCCCGTGCCAGCCACCGTGCCAAGGGCCGCCGCCGTGCCAGCCACCGTGCCAGCCCTCCGGCGGCGGATGATCGCCCCAGCCGCCACCCTGCCAGTAGCCGCCACCGCCGCCGCCCCAATAGCTGCCACCGCCGACGATCACCGAGGGGGCAGGATAGACCGCGGCATAGCCCGGGCTCGCCGTGTAGCCGCTGTAGCCGTAACTGCTGGCGCCATAAGGATAGCCATAGCCGCTCGTTCCGTAAGGGTAGTAGCATCCTCCGAGCGAGGTGAGGGCCGCTCCGGCGACACAGCACGCGATCAGCCTCGTCCAGGAAAGCCGCATGTCGAAGGCATCCTCATCGCATCCGGGTAAGCACCCGACGCCTATGCCCGCAGATTGGCATTCGACTGCGACTTTTTGAGGCCCGAAGCAGGGCAGAGCGCCACGCTTGGCCTCCGCCCGGCCAGCCTCCGCGGAGAGGCCGGGCGGCCTTACACGAAAGTGTAAGAGCAAGCGTAGCTAGTCTCGGCATCGTCATCACGATAACGTCTAATTCTTACTCACCAGAGGGGGCTCGCATGCAACTCGGTATGATCGGTCTTGGCCGCATGGGGGGCAATATCGCCCGCCGCCTGATGAAGGACGGCCATTCGGTTGCCGTCTTCGATGTCAATCCCGAAAGCGTTGAGAACCTCGCCAAGGAGCATGCCAAGCCGACCCATTCGCTGCGCGAACTTGTCGCGGCGCTGGAAAAGCCCCGTGCCGTGTGGGTCATGCTGCCCGCCGGGCAGATCACCGAGTCGACGATCGACACACTGGCCGGCATCCTCGAAGCCGGCGATATCATCATCGACGGCGGCAATACCTTCTATAAGGACGATATCCGCCGCGCCGCGGCGCTCAAGGAGAAGGGGCTGCACTACGTCGATGTCGGCACCTCGGGCGGCGTCTGGGGTGTCGAGCGCGGCTACTGCATGATGATCGGCGGCGAAAAGACGGTGGTTGATCACCTCGACCCGATCTTCGCGACCCTGGCACCCGGGCTCGGCTCGATCGAACGGACGCCGGATTTCAAAGGCGATCACCGCGCCGAGCACGGCTATATCCATGCCGGCCCCGCCGGCTCCGGCCACTTCGTCAAGATGGTGCACAACGGCATCGAATACGGCCTGATGCAGGCCTATGCCGAGGGGTTCGAGATCCTCCGCGGCAAAAGCTCGACCACCCTGCCAGAGCATGAGCGCTATTCGCTCGACCTCGCCGATATCGCCGAAGTCTGGCGCCGCGGCAGCGTCATCTCCTCCTGGCTGCTTGACCTCACCGCCATGTCGCTCAACGAGAGCCCGAACCTCGAGGAATTCTCCGGCAAGGTGGATGATTCGGGTGAAGGCCGCTGGACGATCAACGCCGCGATCGAAGAAGCAGTCTCGGCCGAAGTGCTGACGGCCGCGCTTTTCGTGCGCTTCCGCTCGCGCATCGGCAACAGCTTCGGCGAAAAGCTGCTCTCGGCCATGCGCAACAAGTTCGGCGGCCATGTCGAGGGTCACAGCACGACGCCGAGCGTCGTCGAATGAGCACGCAGGCGAAAGCAGCGGCGCGGACACCGCCAGAGGCGCCGCCCTGCGCCATGGTGATCTTCGGCGCGGCCGGCGATCTCACCAAGCGCCTGGTGATGCCCGCGCTCTACAACCTCTCCTGCTCCGGGCTGCTGCCCAAGAACTTCGCGCTGGTCGGCGTCGATCTCGTGCAGCAGGAAGCGGCAGCCTGGGGCAAAACCCTGCATGATTTCCTGCAAGCCACCCTCAAGAAGGGTGGTGAGGGAACCGAGCCGGGCGAGGTGATCGACGAGGCGGCCTGGAAGCGCCTCACCGACCGGATGACCTATCTCTCGGGCGATCTCTCGAGCGACACGACTTTCGAGCAGCTTCGCGATCATCTGGCGGAATGCGATCGCCAGGGTGGCCTCGGCGGCAATGTACTGTTCTATCTCGCGGTCGCCGAACGCTTCTTCGGGCCAACGGTCGAGCATCTCGGCCGCGCCGGGCTCACGAAGCAGGAAGGCGGTTGCTGGCGCCGCGTCGTCATCGAAAAGCCTTTCGGACACGATCTCGCTTCCGCGATCGCGCTCGACAAGCAGGTGCTCTCGGTTCTGGAAGAAGAGCAGGTCTATCGGATCGACCATTTCCTCGGCAAGGAAACGGTGCAGAACATCATGGCGTTGCGCTTCGCCAATGGTCTGTTCGAGCCGATCTGGAACCGGGATCGGATCGACCATGTCCAGATCACGGTGGCGGAAACGGTGGGTGTGGAGCGGCGCGGCAAATTCTACGAGGCGACCGGCGCGCTACGGGACATGGTGCCGAACCATGTGTTCCAGCTGCTGGCGATGACGGCCATGGAGGCACCGGCCGCCTTCGATGCGGAATCGATCCGCGCGAAGAAGGCGGAGGTCTTTACCTCCATCCATCCCCTCTCGCCCGAGGATGCGGTGCGCGGGCAATATGCGGCCGGCGTCATAAACGGCCAGCCGGTGCAGGATTATCGCAGCGAACCCGATGTGTCGCCGCATAGCGGGACGGAAACCTTCGTCGCGATGAAGCTGCAGATCGACAACTGGCGCTGGGCGGGCGTGCCGTTCTATCTCCGCACCGGCAAACGCATGACCAAGCGCAAGACGGAAATCGCCATCCGCTTCAAGCAGGCGCCTTTCGCCATGTTCCGCGAGACGCGGGTCGATTCCCTCGGTGACAACTGGCTGATCATTTCGATCCAGCCGGAAGAAGGCATCCAGCTCCAGTTCAACGCCAAGCGCCCGGGGCCGACCCTGACCTTCGAGCGCGTGGGGATGAACTTCAATTATGATGACTGGTTCCGCCAGGCGCCCGCCACCGGCTACGAGACACTGATCTTCGATTGCTTCATCGGCGATGCAACGCTCTTCCAGCGCGCAGACCAGTTGGAGACGGCCTGGAAGATCGTGCAGCCGGTGGTGGACAGGTGGGAGGCGCATGACGCTTCCTTCCCGAACTACGCCGCGGGCTCGGCCGGGCCCGAAGAAGCGAACGAACTGCTCGAACGGGAGGGGCACTTTTGGCTACCGATCTGACGACAGAAAACGCCGCGAAGCCTGCGGCCGCGGACGAGGCCCAGAACATCCTGGCCATCGACATCGGCGGCACCGGGCTCAAAGCCTCCGTGATCGACCGGCATGGCAAGATGATCGTGGACAAGGTGCGGGTGCCGACCCCGCATCCCGCGCCACCCGGGGTGCTGGTCGAAGCGATCGCCACCCTGGTGAAGCCGCTACCGCATTTCGATCGCGTCGCGATCGGGTTTCCGGGCGCGGTACGGGCCAATATCATCCTTACCGCCCCGCATCTCGGAGATGAGGTCTGGCACGGCGTCAACCTCGCCGCCCTGGTCTCGCAACGGCTGGGCGATGTGCCGACCAAGATCGTCAACGATGCCGAGATGCAGGGCCTCGCGGTGATCAAGGGCGAGGGGCTGGAGTTCATCCTCACTCTCGGCACCGGCTGCGGCACCGGCATCTTCTACAATGGCGACCTGGCGCCGCATCTCGAACTTTCGACCCATCCGATCCACAAGAAGTACACCTACGATACCTATGTGGGGAACGAAGCCTTCGAGAAGATCGGCAAGAAGCGCTGGAACAAGCGGGTGGAGCGGGTGATCGAGGCGGTGCGCAACCTCACGCATTTCGACCATCTCTATATCGGCGGCGGCAATTCGAAGCATGTGACGCTCGACCTGCCAAAAACCGTCAGCCTGGTTTCGAACGAGGCGGGGATCGATGGCGGCGCGGCGCTCTGGTCTCCCCGCCGCGGGCGGCACCCGGAATACGATATCGGCCGTTAACGCCGCGTCCGGTCAGGGAGACATCTCTGGCCGGAGCCTGCCCGGGCGATCGCGCACACGAGAGCGGCTTCACGCCTGCGCTGCGGGCCGCCCGATCGAGCTATAGGCGAAACCGGCCGCGCGCATGGCCGCAGGGTCGAAGATATTGCGCAGATCGACGATGACCCGGCCTCGCATGAGGGATTCGAGCCGGGCGGGGCTCACCGCGCGGAACAGCGTCCACTCCGTCAGCACCACCAGCGCGTCAGCGCCCGCAACCGCGGCCAAGGCATCCCCTTCATAGACTACCCCGGGCGGCAGATGCGGCTTCGCCGCCTCCATCCCTTCTGGATCGAAGGCGTGAATCTCGGCCCCCTCCTCCACCAGGCGGCTGATCACCGGGATCGAGGGCGCATCGCGCATGTCATCCGTCTCCGGCTTGAAGGTCAGCCCCCAGACGGCGATCTTCTTGCCGCGCACCGAGCCGCCACAGGCCGCCGTTACCCTCCGCGCCATGGTGGATTTGCGAGCATCGTTCACCGCCACCACCGTCTCCACCAGGCGTTGCGGCGCGCCGGCATCCTGGCCGATGCGGGCCATGGCAAGCGTGTCCTTGGGGAAGCAGGAGCCGCCGAAGCCAGGCCCAGGGTGGAGGAATTTGCGGCCGATGCGGCCATCGAGCCCGATGCCGCGCGCGACATCATGCACATCCGCGCCGACCTTCTCGCAGAGATCGGCGACTTCGTTGATGAAGGTGACCTTCATGGCGAGGAAGGAGTTCGCCGCATATTTGGTGAGTTCCGCCGTTTCCACCGAGGTGACGATGATCGGCGTCTCGATCAGGAAGAGCGGCCGGTAGAGGGTGCGGAGCACCGCTTCCGCCCGCTCGCTCTCGACCCCGATCACCACCCGGTCCGGGCGCATGAAATCAGCAATCGCGCTGCCTTCGCGGAGGAATTCCGGGTTGGAGGCGACATCGAAATCGAGATCCGGGCGCGTCGCCCGCACGATTTCCGCGACCTGGCGCCCGGTGCCGACCGGCACGGTCGATTTCGTTACAATCACCGCGTAGCCGGAGAGCTTGCGGGCGACCTGCTCGGCCGCCTGATAGACGTAAGTGAGATCGGCATGGCCATCGCCGCGGCGCGTCGGCGTGCCGACGGCGATGAAAACGACCTCGCTGCCGCGGAGTGCCGCGTCCATGTCGCTGGTGAAAGACAGCCGCCCGGCGGCCACGTTATCGGCGACCAGCGTATCGAGCCCGGGCTCGAAGATCGGGATGCGGCCTTCCTGGAGCGCGCCGAGGCGCTTGGAATCGGCCTCGACGATCACGACCTCCATGCCGAACTGCGCGAAGCAGGCCCCGGAGACCAGGCCGACATAGCCGCCGCCGATCATCGTTATACGCACGCAAACCTCCTTGCCCGCCGCATCCGGCGCATTCCCAGACCTCGAGAACACAGCCTCGGGTCAAGGCCCTCAGGCCGACCAACCACACCATGTCCGGCTTGCGATGTCATCCCGCTGATTCTGTGACGGATCTGCGCCGCTTTTGCGGCGGGCTTCAGCCGACGAGGCGGAAGCGGCGGCGGCGCGTCTCGGGCGTATCCTCGGGCCAGTCGAGCGGCAGGGTGGGCGCCGCCTCGCTTGCGGAGGCGCCATGGGCGAAATCGGCCTCGTCCGGCTCCGGCAGGATCTCGCCCAGATAGGTCTCGGCCAAATGGCGGAAGACGTAGTCGAGCGCGGAGGTGGCAAGCGCGATCTGCCCATCTCCCTCCACCGGCCCCGCCGCGCCGAAGCGCGACCCGGCGAAAGCCTCGACGAAGGCGCGGAGCGGCACGCCATGCTGCAGCCCGATGCTCACGGCGCTCGCAAAAGCATCCATCAGGGCGCGATAGGCGGGCGTCTCCCGCTGCAGGGTAATGTCGATCTGGCCGAGCTGGCCGCCGGGATATTCCGCCGTCTGCAGATAGAGGCGGTGGCCGCCGATCGTCACCCGCTGCATCATGCCGCTCCGCCGGCGCGGCAGATCGACCGCATGGGCAGGGAGCGGGCCAGCGTGCCCTTGCGTCTCGTCCATCTTTCCTTGGCTGCGGTCCCGCGGCACGGCGGGGAGCGGCAGGAGCGGCAGAAGCGCCGCGCGCATGGCGGCCGCAGCCTCCGCCCCCGGCAAGGCGAGCGGCGCATCGCCACCGAGCGTCGCGGCGAGGGCCGCCTCGGCGGAAAGTCCGCGCGCCGCGAGCAGACCCCGCGCGGCGCCCGTCAGCCGCCCCGCGCCGTCGATCCGGGCGAAGGCCGGGGCGTAGCCCGTGGTCTCCACGCCGAGCAGCAGTTCCGCCATATCCGCCGGCGTCAGAGCCACCACCTGGGCATGCGCGCAACCGCCGAGATGCGCGGCGGCGTGAAAGGCTTCCGCCGCCGCCGCGGCAAGCGGCGCCGGGCAGGAGGCCAGGGCCGGGCATTGCCACATATCGGGCAACAGTTGCGGCCCGGCCGCATCGGCGAGCCGGGCGGAGGCGCATTCGGCGCGGCCACGCAGCAGCGTCGCGATCGCTGCCGCGACATCCCGCGCCGCGGCGCCCTCATAGGCGAGGCCCATGCGGGCGAGCAGACCATCGAGATCGGCGAAGCCCACCGCGAGACGCCGCGCGCCGGGGTGAATGAGCGCGAGGCTGAGCGCGCCCCATTCCGCCGCCACGGCGAAGGCCGCGTGATCGAAGCCGCTCTCAGCGTCATGAAAGGCGGGAAGATTGAGCACGAAGCGTGGCGGCGTCTCCTGAGGCGCGAGCCCCGGGCGCCAACTGGCGAGGCCAGGCGCGCCACGGCGGCGCAGGAGCAGATCGTGCAGGCGGGCGCAGACCTCCTCGGCCGCCCCAAGCCCGGCCGCATCGGCCCGCGCGGCGGCGAGGCCGATCCACCGCCCAGCTTCCTCCGGCAGGCTCACACGCCGGGTGCCGGGCTCTGCCAGTTGGGCCACCGCCATGGCAGCCGCCGGCTCCCAGGCGGCAGGAAGCTGGACCTGCAGGGCCGCCGCATCCGGATCGGGCGCCGCCTCTACCCAGCGCAGCCGCACACCATGCCAAGCTTTGTTCGTCTTCATGCCGGCAAGCTAACGCATTCAAACGACTCGGGAAAGCATCATCTAGGGGTCGGGCAACAGGCAATCCACAAATTCTAGATGGCGACCCGCCCGGTGCGGGGCGCCGTCGCATCTTTGCCGCGCCCGCATAGAAGCCCGGATGGACCAGCGGCGAGGCATCGCCTATAGAGCGGCTATGAAGCTCGCGAAGATCGGTTATATCGGCACCTCCCTGTTTACCCGGCTGCGTGGACGCGCCGTCGGCAAGGACGGGTTCGGCAACCGCTATTTCGAAGAGAAATCCGCCCGCCCCGGCCTGCGGGCCCGGCGCTGGGTGGTCTATGGCGGGCCGATCGAGGCGACCACGGTGCCGCCCGAATGGCATGCCTGGCTGCACTACACCACCGATGCGCCGATCCCCGAGACCGCGCGCCGGCCTTGGATGAAGCCGCATCTCCCGAACCGCACCGGCACGCCGTACAGCTATCGCCCGGCAGGACACGATTATCGCGGCGGCCACCGGCATCGGGCCACGGGCGATTATGACGCCTGGGCGCCGGGCGAATAACATGGCGCGGCGTAATGCCGCCGAGGTTCTGGCGGGTCTCGTCGTTCTCGTCGTCGCGGCTGGGTTTCTCGCCTATGCCTTGGCGACCTCCGGCGCCGCCTCGATCCCCGGCAATATCTACACGGCGAGCTTCGATCGTATCGACGGGCTCTCGGTCGGCTCCGATGTGCGCATGGCGGGTGTCAAGGTCGGCACCGTCACCGAAACCGCGATCGACCCGCAAACCTACCTCGCCAAAGTGGACTTCACCGTGGCGAAGGATATCGCCCTGCCGACCGATAGCTCGGCCGCCATCGCCAGCCAGAGCCTGCTTGGCGGGAAATACCTGTCGCTGGTGCCGGGCGGATCAGAGACGATGATCAAGCCGGGCGGCGCGATCACGGTCACCCAGGGCTCCGTCAGCCTCGAAGATCTCCTGGGTAAGTTCATCTTCAGCGTGACCGACCTGGTCTCATCCCTCAAGAAGAATAGCGCGACCGGCACGAGTGGCGGTTCCGGGCAAAGCCAGGGCTCGGCGCCGTGACGGGTGCCGGCGGTGCCGACCGGATCGACCCGGCGGCTGATCTCTGGCCCGGTGCGAATGGCCAGCCTGTCGATTGCCGCGAGAAGCTGCGCATGCTGCGGGCCAATGATGCCGAGCTGACCCAGGTGTTGCGGGACGGTTTCGAGGATGCGGTTCTTATGGGCGTCGATGCCACCGCCTTGCGCGCTTATCTCCACAGCCTGGTCGATCAGTTGCAAGACCCGCGCCGACCGCCGGAGAGCCAGGATGCGGGATGAGCGCGGCGCGACGATGCGCCCCCTCACACGATGCCTTGGCCTGCTCGTCGGCCTGGGCCTTATCACCGGCCCGGCCGTGCCGGCCTTGGCCCAATCGACCGCGCCGACCGCACCCGCGACGACAGTGGCACCCGATGCCGGCGCCGCGGCCGGCGCGATCCAGGATCAGCCCCTGCCTCCCCCACCCAATACGAGCGAATCGAATCTGCTCGGCCCGGGCAGCCAACAGGCCCCGGCGCCGATGACGGTGCCACCCGCGCCGGAACCGCCGCCCGGTACGCATAACCCGATGGTCCCCGCGCCCACCGCCTGGGCCGCGAAAACCAGTGCCGATCTCCTGATCCTCGACAAGATCTATGGCAGTTCGAAGCGGATGACGGCGACCGTGGGCACGCCCTTCGCGGTGCGCTTTCTCACCGTGACGGTTCTCGCCTGCTGGGTGCGCCCGCCGAACATGCCGCCTGACGCCGCCGCCTTCGTGCAGGTGGTGGACACGCATGCGCCCGCCGGCTCTCCGCCCGAATTCAAAGGCTGGATTTTCGAGGCCGAGCCGGCTCTTTCCGGTGTCTCCGATTCAGCGACCGATATCTCGCTGACCGGCTGCCACTGAACCCTTTAGCGCGCCGCCCGATGGTGTTTTCTCGCCAAATCGGCCTTCCGGCGCCTGCCTCTTCGCGCCACTCACGGGTTAGTGTTTCAGACATCGGTGCAGCGCAATTTTGTCGCCTTCCGCACCGATCGCATCCCTGCGTATAAGGGACGGAATTCTTTAGAGTTTTTCCAGCTTTTGCGATGCCGGGCATCACTGTTGCCATTTTGTCACTGTGTGACGGAAACGCAGCGAAAAGGCTGGGAAAGCCCGTGGAAGATGGTAAATCTAGGCGCACCGAACAGCAGGCAACGCTTCTGCGCGACCCGCCCGGGCTGAATGGTATGCGTCGGTCAAAGAGGAGAAGTAGAATGAAGCTCCGCAGCGCGCTTATGGCGGCGACTGTGTTGGCGGTTCCGGCTTTCGCACTTCCTAGCCTTGCGAAGGCCCAGCCGATCACTGGTCTCTATGTCGGCGCTGGCGCCGGCTATAACTATCAGGGTACTCAGAAGGTGACCTCGGCTCCGGGTGGTCTCGGTGGCAGCCGCATCTTCTACAAGGGCGGCTTCACTGGCGAGGCGAGCCTCGGCTACGGCCTCGGCAACGGTCTGCGCTTCGAAGTCGAAGGCATCTACCTGCGCGATCAGAACAAGCAGTGGAAGCCGGGCTACATCGACCCGAAGTTCGACTACCATGGCTACACCCAGAAGTACGGCGGGTTCGTCAACGCGCTGTATGACATCGACATCGGCAGCCCCTACATCTACCCGTACATCGGTGCCGGCGCCGGCTACCTCTGGACGGGCATGAAGGATAACTCCGTCGATACCGCGGGCGTCACCAACATCAACGGCACCCATGGCAGCTTTGCCTACCAGGGCATCGTTGGCTTCTCGGTTCCGGTTCCGCCGGCTCCGGGCCTGTCGATCACCGCGCAGTACTCCTACATCGGGCAGACCGGCAAAGAGAGCTTCAACGGCTCTTACAACGGCGCCCCGGCCTCCTACACCTTCGGCCCGGTTTCCAACCAGACCGTCATGGTTGGCCTGCGCTACGCCTTCAACACCCCGTCCCCGCCCCCGCCGCCGCCCGCTCCGGTTGTGGCCCCGGCCCCGGCCCCGGCTCGTACCTACCTCGTCTTCTTCGACTGGGATAAGTACAACCTGACGCCGCGCGCCAAGGAAATCATCGCCGAGGCGGCCGCGAACTCGACCCACGTGCAGTACACGCAGATCCAGGTTAACGGCTACACCGATACCTCGGGCACGCCGTCCTACAACATGGGCCTGTCCATCCGCCGTGCGAAGAGCGTGCAGGCTCAGCTGATCGCCGATGGCGTTCCGGCTTCCGCGATCTCCATCGCCGGCTACGGCGAGACCCATCTGCTGGTTCCGACCGGCCCGGGTGTTCGCGAGCCGCAGAACCGCCGCGTCGAAATCATCATCAAGTAATTTCCTGCAAAGGACGTTACCGCGTGGTGGAGGGCGCCCTGGCAACAGGGCGCCCTTTTCTTTTGCCCGGACTATCGGCAGCGCGACCCTGGCTGACGCATCGCTGGGCCAGAGCGGCCCAAGCCCGAGCGGCTTGACCAGCCTGACACCTGCGCCTCACCGGCCAACCTGCAGAAAAGCCCTTGAGCCTCTCCGCACGCCCATCGCGGGCAAGCCGCGCGCGAAAGATGCTTCATCCACGCGCTCGGGAAGGCTATGCCTGCGCCACGCCTCTGAGGCACCGGATAAATCGGATGTATTGTGCGCACGATGATGTTTGACGCTGCCCTCCGCCCCAGCGGAACACGAAGCCCTGATGCCGCAGAGCCCAGCCCTTATGCGATCCTCGGAATTCTCCTGGCCTTCGTCCTCATCTGGACGGGGTTCTTCTCAATTACGGAAGCGCCCGTTGCCATCAAGCACGATATGGCGGAGGCCTATGCCTGGGGGCGGCAATTCCAGCTCGGCTACAATCAGCACCCGCCCTTCTGGGCGGCGGTCTGCGGCATCTGGTTTCGCATCTTCCCCCGCAGCCTCTGGGCCTTCGCGGCACTCAGCAGCCTCAATGCCGGCATCGGCCTGCTCGGCGCCTGGCGGGCGATCGGCAATTTCGCCACCGGTTTCCGCCAGCGGGCCGCCTGGGCGCTGCTGCTGCTGACCCCGCTCTATACTTTCTACGCCTATAAATACGACGCCAACATCATCTTCATCTCGATCTGGCCCTGGACCCTGCATTTCTTCATGCGCTCGCTGCAAGGGCGGCGGGCGAAGGATGCGGCCTGGCTCGGCCTCTGCGTCGGGCTCGCGATGATGTCCAAATACTACGCGCTGATCCTGGTCGCGACGCTGTTCCTCGCCGCTTTGCAGCACCCCTCCCGGCGCCGGTATTTCGCCTCGGCTTCGCCCTGGCTATCGGTTGCGATCGCCGGGGCGATCTTCGCGCCGCATGTCTGGTGGGCGGTGGAAAACCGCGCGCCGCCGCTGCACTATCTCGTCAGCCGGCTCGATTGGCCATGGTCCTGGGTGAAGCATTACGCGATCGACGCCTTCTTCAGCGTCATCGGGATGAATATCAGCGCGGTGGTGATCGTGGCGCTGGCGCGGTGGCGGAGCCGCGAGGCCCGCGGCCCGGCCGACCCGATGCGGGGCGTGGTGGCGACGCTGACGCTGATGCCCTTCCTGCTCACCATGGTGAGCGGTATCGCGACCCGCACCCTCATCACCTCCGAGATGATGATCGGGACCTTCCCGCTTCTGCCCCTGCTCGCGATCGACCTCGCGCGGCTCTCCGATTGCCGGCGGCTGTTCCGCCTCACGGCGCCCCTGGCGGTCGCGCTCGCCCTCGGTGCCTTGATCACCGCGCCCGCCTTTGCCTGGTGGCGCACCTGGCACTCCCCGGCAGCGATGAAGGTGCAGCCTTTCCAGGAAGTTGCCGCCGTGGCCACCCACATCTGGCATGAGAAGACGGGGCTGCCGCTGGAATACGTCGCCGGCTCCTCCTGGTACGACAACGAAACCGCCTTCTACAGCAAGGACCGGCCACACAGCTTCGTCAACTTCAACTACTTCGAGAATTTGTGGGTGACGCCGGCGGCCATCGCCCGGCACGGCTTGCTCTCGATCTGCCTGACGACCGACCAGCAATGCCTCGCGAACACCGCGCAGTTCCTCACCCCGAAAGCGAGCCGGACCACGGTAACGCTCGCCCACCACTTCTGGGGGCATGTCGCGCGCCCGGTTTCCTTCGTCATCACGGTCATTCCACCGCGGGTTTGAGCGGCCCGCCTCCCCGCCGATCGCGGCAGGCATCGGAGCAGTAGAGCACCTCCGCCCAGACCTTGGCCCATTTGCGCCGCCACACGAAAGGGCGGCCGCAGGTGGCGCAGGTCTTTGCCGGCAGATCCGCCTTCTTCCGCATCTTTGGCACGGCGCCGCCCCTTACGCAGAGCCAGCGCCAGGAGCCGCCGGATCGTCGGGAGAGACGGGGAGAGGGGCAGCCGCCGTCGGCTCCGCCTGCGCGACCGCTCGCTCCGCCCGCGCCAAGCGACGGCTGGTGCTGAACTCGGCCGGCAGGGAGATCACGGCGCGCACGCCCGGATGATTGTCCTGCAGGTCCAGCGTGCCGTTATGCAGCTGAACCACCGCCTGGACGAGCGATAGGCCGAGCCCCGAGCCTGGCGTGCTGCGGGCGCTTTCGCCGCGATAGAATCGCTCGGTCACCCGCGCGCGGTCCTCCGGCGGAATGCCGGGGCCCGAATCGGCGACGACGATCTCGATCCGGTCGCCCAATCGCCGCGCGCCGAGCAGGATCGGCTTGCCTGGGGGAGAGAATTTGAGAGCGTTCTCCAAAAGATTGGCGACGGCCTGCTGCAACAGGTCGTGATCGCCGAACACGGGCAAAGGCGGCTTGGCGAGAAAGTCGATCTGCAGCCCCTGCTCCTCCGCCGCCGCGCCGTAAAGCTCATGCATATCGGCGAGCAGCGGATGCAGATCGAGCGAGGCGAAGGCCGAGCGCCGCGCTCCGGCCTCGATCTCGGCAATGCGCAGCAGGCCCTGGAACACCGAGACGATGCCATCGAGATCGGAGGTCGCCCGCTCGATCGCGGCGAGAAGGTCGCTCGCATCGCGCGCATGCAGCGCCGCATCTTCGAGCCGTGCCCGCGCCCGCGTAATCGGTGTGCGCAGATCATGGGCGATGGCGTTGGAGACCTGGCGCACGCCATCCATCAGCCGGGCGATCCGGTCCAGCATGTCGTTGATGGTCTCGGCCAGACGGTCGAACTCATCGCCCCGCCCGGAGATGCGTACCCGGTTGGAGAGATCCCCACGGGAAATCGCATTGGCGGTGGCCGAAACGTCGGCGAGGCTGCGGCGGAACAGGCTTTGTATGGCGATGGCGCCAGCGAAGCCGAGCGTGATCATGACCAGCACCGCCCAGAGGAGCCCTGCCGTCAGGAGCGAGCGGAGCTTGGCGCGCGAGCCGATATCCCGCCCGATGAGCAGATGAAAGCCGCCCGGCAGATCGAAGCGGCGCAGGCGCGCCAAGGCGCTGCGGCCTGCACGCTGGACGGAAAGCTCGAACCAGGTATCCGCGCCCGAAACCTCGTTGGGCCAGGCCGCGAGGTTGCCGGCAAGCAGGTGGTAATCATTGTCCACCAGCAGATAGATCGCATTCTCGTCCACATTCTGCGCAAGCCGGTCCTGGATGGTGAGGATCAGCGCCGGAATGCCGCCCTCCTGGTAGCGTTCACCCAAGCCCTGCGCATCGGCGTTGATCGCCGCTTCCACCTGGCGGTTGAGCAGCCCGGCCGTCGCCCACCACAGGAAGATCGCCAGCGCGACGGCGCTGAGGCCGAAGATCACCGCATAGAGGGCCGCGAAGCGCAGCCCGGCGGAGCGCAGCAACCGGCTCTCCCGCAACTCGCTCAGCGAGGGGATGCCGGGGATGAGCCGCATCACGCCACGCCCGGCCGCGGCCTAGCCCTCATTATCCGGCCGCATGATGTAGCCGGCATTGCGCACGGTATGCAGCAGCGGTTTCGGGAAGGGCTTGTCCACCTTCTGGCGGAGGCGGGAGACATGCACGTCGATCACGTTCGTCTGCGGGTCGAAATGATAATCCCACACGCCTTCGAGCAGCATCGTTCGGGTGACGACCTGGCCCGCATGGCGCATGAGATATTCGAGAAGGCGGTATTCCCGCGGTTGCAGGTCGATCTTCTGCCCGGCGCGTTTCACGCTGCGCGAGAGGAGATCCATCTCCAGATCGCCCACGACCAGGCGGGTGACCGGGCTGTCGGACTTGCCGCGCCGCGTCAGCGCTTCCACGCGGGCGAGCAGCTCCGCGAAAGCGAAAGGCTTGGTGAGATAGTCATCCCCTCCCGCCTTGAGACCCTTGACCCTGTCATCCACCTGGCCGAGGGCCGAGAGGAACAGCACCGGCACCTTGTTTTCCTGCGCGCGCAGCGTTTCCAGCAGGCGCAGACCATCCACCCCGCCGGGGAGCATGCGGTCCAGAATGATCGCGTCGAACTGCTCGCTCGCCGCCATGAAGAGGCCGTCGCGCCCGTTGGCGGCGTGTTCCACCACGTGATTCGCCTCGCGCAGGCCCTTCATGACGAAGCCGGCGACATCGCGGTCATCCTCAACCAGCAGAATCCGCATTCCCCTATCCCCTCACTGGCCCGGTTCATGGCCGCGCTCGGAACGATCCGAAGCGCAGGCGCATGCCGGATGATTGCCCATCATGGTGCGCTTGTCTCGGGCCGCAAGCCTACCGTTACATCGGCGGTGAAGGCATGCCCGCGGCGGCGCAGCCGCAGCGCCGCGCGCCGCCCGGGGTGGATCTCGGCGATCGCGCGGATGAGGCCGAGCGCGGAGCCGACCGGCCGCCCGTTGACGCTCTCGATCACATCCCCCACCTGCAGCCCGGCGCGGGCCGCGGGGCCGCCGCGCTCGATCGTGGTGATCCGCACGCTTGCCCCGCTATTCCCACTATCCTCGACGCCGACGCCAAGCCAGCCGCGATCGAGATGGCCGTGGGCGCGGATCTGGGCGACGACGGATTGCGCGATCTTGCTCGGGATCGCGAAGCCGATGCCGACCGAGCCGCCGGTCGGCGAGATGATGGCGGTCGTCACGCCGACGACGCCACCGGCCATATCAAAGGTCGGGCCTCCGGAATTGCCTGGGTTGATCGGCGCGTCGAGCTGCAGAAAATCGTCGAACGGGCCGCTCATGATATCGCGCCCGCGCGCCGAGATGATCCCCGCCGTGATCGTGCTGCCGAGACCGAAGGGATTGCCGGCGACCAGGATCCAATCCCCCACTTCGACATCGTCGGAATTGCCCCAATGCACGGCCGGCAGCGGCCCCCTCGCCGCCACTTTGAGCACAGCGATATCCGTCAGCTGATCGACGCCGAGGACACGTGCCGGCAGCTGGCTGCCGTCATTGAGAGAGACGATGATCTTGCTCGCCCCGTTCACCACGTGATCGTTGGTCACAATGATGCCGGACGGGTCGATGATGAAGCCCGAACCGGCACCGAGCACCTTGCCGTGGCGATCCGGGATGGGCGGCTGGTCGCCCTGGTCGCTCGCCTCAGCGGCGGCCGCGGCGGCGCTCTCCGTCACGGAAATGCTGACGACCGCCGGCAGCACGAGCTTGGCGAGGGCGCGAAAGCTCGGCGGCCCGTTCTGCGCCAGCGCCCCCTGGCCGCCGGCGCAACCGGCGAGGAGCACGAGCAGCAGAAGGCAGAGACGGGGCGCTGCCGGGAGAATTGCCCAAGCAGCACCTGGCCCCCGCTCCCGCAGATTGCCTGCGCGCACCATCACCGCGTTCATCCCGCCCCTTTTCGCCCGCCATGGCCACCCTGCCAGCCGGAACCTCGCTCACCGCCGAGCTTTAGCGGCTTCCGCCGCCAAGCTCCATCCACCGCGCAACCCCTGGCCTCACCGGCCCCGATTGCGCCATTCTTTCATCGCAGCGCGATTCGCATTCAAGGGATTCTGGCTCATGGCGGGCAGCACGGTCACGATCGAGGACTTCGAGGCGATCGACATCCGCGTCGGCACCGTGACCGAGGCTCAGGCCTTCCCGGAAGCGCGCAAGCCGGCCATCAAGCTGTGGATCGATTTCGGGGAGGGAATCGGCATCAAGCGCTCCTCCGCCCAGATCACCCTGCACTACGCCCCCGATCAGCTGATCGGGCGGCAGGTCTGCGCGGTGGTGAATTTTCCGCCCCGGCGCATCGGCCCATTCGTCAGCGAGGTCTTGACCTTGGGCCTGCCGGATGCGCAAGGCGGGATCGTTTTGATCGCGCCGGATTTCAAGGTGCCCGACGGGGGAAAGCTTTTCTGATGGCCCAGCAATATTACACGGTCACCTGGGACCAGTTGCATCGCGACGCGCGGGCGCTCGCCTGGCGGCTTATCGACCAGGGGCCGTGGCGCGGCATCGTCGCCGTCACCCGCGGCGGGCTTATCCCCGCCGCCATCATCGCCCGCGAATTGGAGTGCCGGCTGATTGAGAGCGTCTCGATCGAGACCTATCAGGAGGAGCAGATCGGCCGTCCGGTGGTCACCAAGGCACCGACGGCGGCCGGGGATGGCGAAGGCTTCCTCATCGTCGATGATCTGGTCGATACCGGCACCACAGCGCGGGTGGTGCGCAGCCTCCTGCCGAAAGCGCATTTCGCCACCGTTTATGCGAAGCCGCTCGGCAAGGATGCGGTCGATACTTTCGTCACCGAGGTCAGCCAGAAGACCTGGATTCTATTCCCCTGGGATACCGATGCCGCGCCGCAATTCGTTGCCCCCATCGCGCGGACGCCGAAGGCCGAGGGCTGAAGCCCCGCCCCTCGTCTCAACCGATGCCCATCGCACGGCGCATGAAGAACCGCTTGACCGGCGGCAGGCGATGGACCGTCGCGATACCGAGATCGCGCGCCGCCCGCACCAGCGGGTGATCGTTGCTGAACAGCCGGTCGAGCGCATCGGTCGCGGCCAGCATGGCGAGGTTGTCCGGCCGGCGCTGGCGCTGATAGCGGGCGAGGAGCGCGGCATCGCCGAGATCGCCCCCCTCCGCCTGGGCTTCGATGAGCAAGGCGGATAGCGCCATCGCGTCCCGCAGGCCAAGGTTGAAGCCTTGCCCCGCGATCGGGTGGATGCCATGCGCCGCGTCGCCAACCAGCGCGAGCCGCCGATCGACATAGCGCGTGGCGAGGAGGGCGGAGAGCGGATAGACCCAGCGCTTGCCGAGCAGCCGGATGGCGCCGAGATGGCCGCCGAGCCGCCGCGCCACCTCCCGCGTGAAGGCCGCTTCCGGCAGGCGGGCAAGAGCCTCCGCCACCGCGGTCTTCTCGGTAAAGACGATCGCCGAGACGTGCGGCGCCTCCGGCAGTGGCCCGAGAGGCAGCTGCGCGAAGGGGCCGCCCGGCAGGAAATGCTCGAGGGCGGTATTCTCATGCGGCGCATCATGGGCGATGGCGCAAACCACCCCGCTCTGCCGGTACGGATAGCGGATGACCGGGATGCCCGCGGCCGCACGCTGCGGGCTGCGTCGCCCTTCCGCGCCGACGACCAGGGCCGCCGTGAAAGCCCGCCCGTCCGCAAGCGTGATCTCGGCACCCTCCGCATCCCGCCGCACCCGTGCTTCGGCCGGCGCGATGAGCGTGATGCCCTGGCCTGCGTGCAGGCGCCGGTTGAGCGCGACGCGGAGCGCCCGCGCCTCGACCATCCAGCCGAAGGGGCCGGCCTCCGCGCCGAGTTCCCGGCGATCGAAATGTAGGAAGAGCGGTGAGGCTGGCTGTCCCGGCCGGCCATCGGAGACATGGATCTGTTCGATCGGGCAAGGCAAGATCGGCAGCGTCTGCCACAGCCCGGCCTCTTGCAACAGAGGGACCGAGCCCGCGGCGATCGCATAGGCACGGCCGTCGAAATCCGGATCTTCCATCGGCGGCAGGGCGGCACGGTCGATGATCAGAACGTGCAGCCCGGCTTCGGCCATCCGGCAAGCGAGGGCTGCGCCCACCGGGCCTGCGCCCAGGATACAGAGATCGAAATGCTCGTTCAGGCTCATCGGCTACCCCTTCTCTTCTCCTCTCTATACGCGCGGGCCGGGCAGGCGCGAAGCAGAGCAGCCTCACCACCGTCTCTTGCCTAAAAATTATGCAGGGATGCTCACGCGAAAGAGATAACGCGCCGGGAATAAGCCCAGCCGGCTCCTCCGCGCTTTGGCACGGCTCTTGAATACCTCCCGTGCGGGAATACGGGCCTCGCCCTTTTGGCGCGGACCAGGACTGAGCCACGAAGAGAGGAGGCCGAGATGAAATTGGTCATGGCCATTATCAAGCCGTTCAAACTCGACGATGTGCGCGAAGCGTTGACCCCGCTGGGCGTGCAAGGACTGACCGTGTCCGAAGTCAAAGGCTTCGGCCGCCAGAAGGGACAGACGGAGATCTACCGCGGCGCGGAATACCACGTGAACTTTCTGCCGAAGGTGAAGATCGAAGTCGCCGTTCCCTCCGAACTCGCCGAACAGGTGGTCGAAGCGATCATGAAAGCCGCGCATACCGGCAAGATCGGCGACGGCAAGATCTTCATCATGGAAGTCGAACGCGCCGTGCGGATCCGCACGGGTGAACTCGACGCAGAAGCTCTGTGAAGGAAACCCGGATGACTGGACTATCCATGCTATCCTCAAAAACCTCCCGGCGCCTATCCCGGGCCTTGCCCCTGGCGCTGCCGATGCTGGCGCTTTCGGCTCCGGCTTTCGCGGCGGACGCGCCGAAGATCGACACCGGCAATACGGCCTGGATGCTTGCCTCCACGGCGCTGGTGCTGATGATGACGATTCCGGGCCTCGCCCTCTTCTACGCCGGCATGGTGCGCAAGAAGAACGTGCTGGCGACCCTTATGCAGTCCTTCGCGATCTGCTGCCTCGTCACCATCGTCTGGTGCGTCTGCGGCTACAGCCTCGCCTTCACCAACGGCAACGCCTATATCGGCGACCTCTCCCGCTTCATGCTGAATGGCTTCGGCAAGACCTGGGACAAGGACTTCTTTCTCGGCACCAATGATCAGACGATCCCCGAGAGCGTCTACATGATGTTCCAGATGACCTTCGCGATCATCACCCCGGCCCTCATCTGCGGCGCCTTCGCCGACCGTATGAAGTTCAGCGCCATGTGCGTCTTCATGGTCGTGTGGTCCATCGTCGTCTACAGCCCGATCGCGCATTGGGTGTGGTCTGCCACCGGCTGGGCCGGCGCCCTCGGCGTGCTTGATTTCGCGGGTGGCACGGTCGTGCATATCAATGCCGGCGTCGCGGGCCTGATGTGCGCCCTCGTGCTCGGCAAGCGCGTCGGCTACGGGCATGACAACATGCACCCCTACAACGTCGGCTATGCGATGATCGGCGCGAGCCTGCTCTGGGTCGGCTGGTTCGGCTTCAACGCGGGTTCCGCGGTCGCCGCCAACGGCCGCGCCGGCATGGCGATGGCCGCGACGCAGATCGCGACCGCCGCCGCCGCCCTCGCCTGGATGTTCGCCGAATGGATCACCAAGGGTAAGCCGAGCCTCCTCGGCATCGTCTCCGGCGCGGTCGCCGGCCTCGTCGCCATCACCCCCGCCTCCGGCTTCGTGCTGCCCGGCCCCTCGATCATCATCGGCGTCGCCGCGGGCGTCGGCTGCTACTTCTTCTCGACCACGGTGAAGAACTTCTTCGGCTACGATGACAGCCTCGACTGCTGGGGCGTGCATGGCATCGGCGGCATCATCGGCGCGCTGCTCACCGGTGTCTTCGCCTTCGGGCCCCTCTATGGCGGCACCGGCGGCAGCTTCCACCAGCTGCTGATCCAGTGCGTCGGTGTCCTCGCGACCCTGGTCTGGTCGGGCGGCATGTCCTTCGTCATCCTCAAGATCATCGACATGACGATGGGCCTGCGCATCACGCGGGACGAGGAAGTCGAAGGCATGGATATCACGCTGCACGGCGAGCAGATCGTCTAACCTCGGCCCCGCTAGGTCGGAGCCTGCGGGAAGCCCCGGAAGAGCAAGCTCTTCCGGGGCTTTTTCATGCCTAGCCTACTCTACCGCCGCCCTGAGCGCGGCTCCGGCGGCCCAAGGGCAGAGCGGCAGGCAGAGGCAGAGATAGGCGCAGAGGATGAGAAAGGCCGGATGCGCTGCGAGCCCGGTGCCGGATGCGCCGGCCGCAGCCGTGCCGAAGATGAGGATCGGGGTCACCAATGGCAGAACGAGCAGCGGCAGCAGCACACCGCCGCGGCGCGCGCCGATCACCAGGGCGGCGCCGAGGCTGCCGAGCAGCGACAAGGTGAGCGTGCCGGGCAGCAGGCTGAGCAGCAGCGGGAGCACCCGACTTCCCGGCAGGCGCAGCATGATGGCGGCGGGTGCCGCCGCGAGCAGCAGCGGCAGCCCGGTGGAAAGCCAATGGGCGGCCGCCTTGATGAGCGCGACGACACCGCCCGGCAAGCCCTGCAACAGCAGCAGATCCAGCGAGCCATCCTCGAAATCGGCACCGAACAAGCGGTCCAGCGGCAGAAGTGCCGCGAGCAGGGCGGCGATCCACACCGCCCCGGGCGCAAGCGCGCGCAACTGCCCGGCATCCGGCCCGAGGCCGAGCGGGAAGAGCGCGACGACGAGGAGGAAGAAGAGCAGCGCCGCGACGCTATCGGCGGCGTGGCGATAAGCGAGGCGCAGCTCGCGCAGCAGGAGCCGGAGAACCGCCGCCTTCATACGAGATCGAGCCGTGCCGCCTGCGGCAAAGGCAGATCGACATGGGTGGCGGCGATCACCATGCCGCCCGCGGTCCGATGCGCGGCGAGGAGCGCGCCCAATTGGCCGATCGCCTTGCTATCCAGCGCGACCGTCGGCTCGTCGAGCAACCAGAGCGGCGCCTCCGCCAGGATCAGGCGGCAGATCGCGAGGCGCCGGCGCTGGCCGGCCGAAAGCATGCGGCTCGGCAGATCCGCGAAGGCGTCCATGCCCATAGCGGCAAGCGCCGCCATCCTCTGCCCCTGCCCCAGACCGGCGCCACTGGCATGCGCCGCGCGCTGCCAAGGCGCGAGATTTTCAGCGACCGTCAACCCCGGCTTGATCCCGTCCTGATAGCCGAGCCAGCCGATGCGGAGGCCGTGCAGCGGCAGATCATCCAGCACATTGCCGCCATCCCATAAAAGCCGCCCCGCCGCCGGCCGCAGGAAGCCGGCGAGCAGGCGGAGCAGCGTGGTCTTGCCGGCGCCGTTCGGCCCGTGCAGGAGAAGCGCCTCGCCCGGGCGGAGCGTGAAGCTCACCTCCTGAAGCACGAGATGATCGCCGCGAAAGGCCGCGAGCCGCTCCGCCTCCAGCAAACTCACGCTCTCTCTCCCTTCGCGCGCCGGACCTGGCGCGGCCCGCCATGGTCCCATGGTTTAGGCCGCGACCGATCGACCGCAAAGCGGCGCCGGCCGCCTATCACGCACCCGCGGCAAACATGGCGGCTCTTTATGCCTGCGGCGTGGACCCAAGGCGGCGGGTATGGTTTAAGCCTCTTGGATTCTTGGCGCCTCCCGCGCGGGAGCGCTCCTCCTATAGGGACACAGCAGCATGAAGATGAGCGGGCAGGACAGTCTGGGCACGAAGCAGACGCTCGATGTCAGCGGCAAGCGCTACACCTACTTCTCCATCCCCGCCGCTGAGAAGCGCCTTGGCGACCTCTCCCGCCTTCCCGTCAGCCTCAAGGTGCTGCTCGAGAACATCCTCCGCTTCGAAGACGGCCGGACCTACAAGGTGGAGGATGCCGAAGCCATGGCCGGCTGGCTTGAGGCCGGCACCTCCAGCCGCGAAGTGCCGTTCCGCCCCGCCCGCATCCTGATGCAGGATTTCACGGGCGTGCCGGCGGTCGTCGATCTCGCTGCCATGCGCGATGGCATCCTCAAGCTCGGCGGCAATCCGGACAAGGTGAACCCGCTCATCCCAGTGGACCTCGTGATCGACCATTCCGTGCAGGTCGATGTCAGCGGCACAGCGGACAGTCTCGAAAAGAACGTCGATATCGAGTTCGAGCGTAATGGCGAGCGCTATACCTTTCTCCGCTGGGGCCAGGGCTCTTTCGACAATTTCGGCGTCGTGCCACCCGGCACCGGCATCTGCCATCAGGTGAACCTCGAATACATCGCCCAGAACGCCTGGACCGCCGAAGCCGATGGCGAAACCTATGTCTATCCCGATACGCTCTTCGGCACCGATAGCCACACGACGATGGTCAACGGCCTCGGCGTGCTCGGCTGGGGCGTCGGCGGGATCGAGGCTGAAGCCGCCATGCTCGGCCAGCCGATCGCCATGCTCATCCCTGATGTGATCGGCTTCCGCATCACCGGCAAGCTGAAAGAGGGCGTGACGGCGACCGACCTCGTGCTGACGGTCACGCAGATGCTGCGTAAGAAGGGCGTGGTCGGCAAATTCGTGGAATTCTTCGGCCCCGGGCTGGACCATATGCCGCTCGCCGACCGCGCGACGATCGCCAATATGGCGCCCGAATACGGCGCCACCTGCGGCTTCTTCCCGCTCGATAAGCTCGCCGTCGAATACATGCGGCTGACCGGCCGGACGGATGAGCGCATCGCCCTGGCGGAGGCCTATGCCAAGGCGCAAGGCTTGTGGCGTGATACGACGACGCCCGACCCGGTCTTTACCGACACGCTGGAGCTTGATCTTTCGACCGTCGAACCGTCGATCGCCGGGCCGAAGCGCCCGCAGGATCGGGTGGCGCTGAAGGATGCCTCCTCCGCCTTCAAGGCCGAACTCACCAAGGGCCTCGGCGTGCCGGCCAATGATACCGGCGTGCATGCGAAGGTGGGCGACCGCAACTACACCATCACCCATGGCGATGTGGTGATCGCGGCCATCACCAGTTGCACCAATACCTCCAACCCCTATGTGCTGGTGGCCGCCGGCCTCGTGGCGCGCAAGGCGCGCGCGCTCGGCCTCACGCCCCGCCCCTGGGTCAAGACCTCGCTCGCCCCCGGCTCCCAGGTGGTGACGGAGTATCTGGAGAAGTCTGGCCTCTCCGCCGATCTCGACGCGCTCGGCTTCCAGACGGTCGGCTATGGCTGCACCACCTGCATCGGCAATTCCGGCCCGCTGGATGAGGAGATCGTGGACGCGATCGAGAGCAACAAGCTCGTCGCCGTCTCCGTGCTCTCCGGCAACCGCAACTTCGAAGGCCGGGTGCATCCGAATGTGCGGGCGAATTATCTCGCGAGCCCGCCGCTGGTCGTCGCCTACGCGCTCCTCGGCACGATGAACGAGGACATCACGACAACCGCGCTTGGATCAACGCCCGATGGCAAGCCGGTCTATCTCAAGGACATCTGGCCGACCGCGGACGAGATCAACGGCATCGTCGGCAGCACGCTGAGCCGCGGAATGTTCCAGGCCCGCTATTCGGATGTGTTCAAAGGCCCCCGCCAGTGGCAGGAGATCGAGGTCGAAGCCGGCAGCAAGACCTATGCCTGGAACGACAGTTCGACCTATGTCCGCAACCCGCCCTATTTCGAGGGCATGACGATGACGCCCGCAGCCGTGGGCGATATCACCGGCGCCCGCATTCTCGCGGTGCTCGGCGACAGCATCACAACCGACCACATCAGCCCCGCCGGCAGCATCAAGAAGAGCAGCCCGGCCGGCGAATATCTGCTGCAGTATCAGGTGCAGCAGAAGGACTTCAACAGCTACGGCGCGCGGCGCGGCAACCATGAAGTGATGATGCGCGGCACCTTCGCCAATATCCGCATCAAGAACGAGATGGCGCCCGGAACCGAGGGTGGCGTCACCACGCATTACCCGTCCGGCCGCGTCATGCCGATCTATGATGCCGCGATGCTCTACAAGGCCGAGGGCACGCCCCTCGTCGTCTTCGGCGGCAAGGAATACGGCACCGGCTCCTCGCGCGATTGGGCGGCCAAGGGCACCATGCTGCTCGGGGTGAAGGCGGTGATCACCGAGAGCTTCGAGCGCATCCACCGCTCCAACCTCGTCGGCATGGGTGTGCTGCCCTTGACCTTCAAGGACGGCATGGACCGGAAAAGCCTGCAGATCACCGGCCAGGAGACGCTCGATATCCTCGGCCTCGAGGAGTTGCGCCCACGCATGGACCTCACCCTCGTCATCCACCGGCCGAGCGGCCAGCGGGATGAGGTGAAGCTGCTCTGCCGCGTCGATACGCTCGATGAGGTCGCCTATTACCAGCATGGCGGCATCCTGCATTACGTGCTGCGCGAAATGGCCAAGGCGGCCTGATCGCGCGGAGCGCCCGCCTGGCCTCTCGGAAAGCCGCGCGGCCCCGCCGCGCGGCTTTTTCTTTGGCGGCAATCCTGCCCCTGGGCGCGGCGCCGCTTCCCCCTCATAAAGAGGGCTTGGCCGAGATGAGTGCTGCTCCTTCGTGACCGATCTCAGACGTTCCTCCTTCACGATCGACCTGACCGGCTTCAGTATCCAGGAGGGGGTGCGCGCGGGGCTCTCGGTCGCCGCCCTCGTGGTTCTGCACGCCTGGTTCGATTTCCCGCTGCTGCTGCTCACCGCACTCGGCGCCTTGCTGACCTGCCTGGCCGATGCCGGCACGCCGGGCGAGGAGCGACTGCCGCCGCTCTTCGCCTTCACCCTGTTCGGCTGCCTCATCGGCATTCTCTACGGCCTTGCCCGGGCACAAGGGCTATGGCTTGCCGTGCCGCTCGCCGGGATCGGCATCGCCTGCGCGAGCTTCGCGCGAATCTATGGCCCGTCCGGGATGCAGGTAGGCAATCTGCTGTCCGTCTGGATCGTGCTGGCGGTGGATATCCCGCAGCCGAGCCTTTCGCATGCCGTGATTTCAGGCGGAATGTTCGCGGCCGGATCGCTTTGGGCGATCGTGCTCACCAGCCTGATCTGGCGCATCCAGCCGACCGTGCCGCTGCGCCATGGGATCGGCGATTGCTATCGCGCGCTCGCCGCCATGATCCAGGACATGCGCGATATCCTGGCAAGCCGCCTCAGCGATGAGGAGCGTGCCGCCCGCTGGGAGCACAATGGCCGCGTGTATCGCGGAGGTGGCCGCGCCGCGATCGAGACGGCGCGCATCAACATCCTCGATTTCGCCCGGGTGCATGGCAATGGCGAACCGCGTGTCAGCCGCGCCTGGCTCCGCCTCGAAGCGCTCGACCAGGCCTTCGCCGCCGTCAGCGGCCTCGCGGATATCCTCGATGCCGAGCATGTGCCCAACCGCGCCCTCGCCCTCGCCCTGCTGCGCCATCTGCGCAACGAAATCCTCGTGCTCGCCCATAGCAACGATGCCGATCGTGCGCCGGATATTGCGCGCATGACGCAGAGCCTGCAGCGGATCGGTGCCCTGCTCGGCCAGCTCAGCGCCTATGACCCGCTGCGCCGCCTGGGCGAAACCGTGACCGAGCGCCTGTTCGTCACCGTCACCCTCTCAGCGCCGGAAAACCTCCGCCCAGGGTCTTTGCCCGACGGCAAGCCGGCTCTCGGCTGGCGCGAGCGGCTCTGGGCGCCGATCCGCGCCAATCTCGACGGTTCCTCTTCCCATCTTCGCCATGCCGGCATGGCGGGCTTCGCGGCGCTGCTCTGCCTCTCCTATACCCTTCAGAACGAGCATGAATATGAGCGCTGGCTGACGATCACGCTGCTGATGACGATGCAGCCGCATTTCAGCCTCACCTGGCAGCGGATGCTGGAGCGGATCGGCGGCACGGTGCTGGGCGGGCTGATCGCCGCCCTGCTGAGCCTCGCGCTGCATACCCCGCTCACCGTCAGCCTCGCGATGTTCCCCCTGGCGGTGATCGCCTTCACGCTGCGGAAGGTCAGTTTCGGGCTCTTCCTGGCTGCGCTCACACCCATGATCATCCTGCTGGTGGAGGCGGCCACGCCCGGCGCTTCGGAGGTCACCATCGCGCTGATGCGGGCGCTCTACACCGTCATCGGCGGCGCGCTCGCGCTTGTCTGCAGCCTCGCGCTCTGGCCCGGGCGGCAGCCGCAACGGGCCCTTGGCGAAGTGCGCGCCGCAATCGCGCTGCACGCCCGCTTCATCGATATCGTCTTGGGCGAACTGCTGGGCGAGGGCAGCGCCGCCCAATCGGATGCCATCCGGCGCGAGGCCGGCATTGCCAGCAACTCTCTGGAATCGGCGCTCAGCCGCAGCATGCTGGAGCCGCGCCTGGTGCCGAACCGCCATCTCAACGCAGCCCTCACGATCGACGCGGCCCTGCGGCGCATCTCCGGTCGTCTGACGGTGCTGCGCGTGGTCTGGCCGGCCGGAACCCCAGCGCCCCCTGCCCTCGCCCTTTGGCGGCGCTGGGCGGTTGACAGCCTGGCGGGAATGCTCAGCCATCCGCCGGGCAGCCGCCTCGCCCCCGTTCTCGCCCCCCGGCCCCGCTTCGAAGAGCAGGTGCCGGCGCCCGTGGCCGATGCCCTGCTCCGCCTCAGCCGGCAGATCGAGCTCATCGCCGGCACCTTGCCAAAACTCGATAGCTAGGCTGAGTTTTCGGCCGCAAAGATCACCGGACCACGCGAAACGACATCCGGGTTAGACTTCTGGCTCGGCCGGTCGTTCGGCCATAATCTCAGCCGTCGATTACCCGCGCCTCATCGGCCAGCATGATCGGGATCCCGCCGCGAATGGGATAGGCGAGGCCAGCCGCCCGGCTGATCAGTTCGTTCCGCGCGCGGTCATAGACCAGAGGCTGCTTGCTGACCGGGCAGACCAGGATTTCGAGCAGGCGCGGGTCCACCGGCTGTTCGGCCGCGCTCTGCTCCGCCTGCGCCAGGCTCTCGGTATCGGCCGGCATCGGCGCGATGGGGTCGGTCATGGTTCTATCCTTCAGCTCAGCCGCGTCGTGCCGCTTTCCGGATCCTGCGCATGCAGGCCGAATGTCAGCAATGCCTGCAGAATCCTGCCCCGCTCCTGCAAGGAGCCTGCTTCGAGAAGCGCCTGCTTCTCCGAGGGTTCGAACGGGCACATCATGCAAAGCGCCGTCAGCAGGTCTTCGTCCTCAAGCGCGTTCACCGCCTCCCAATCCGCACTCAGCTGATGGCGGGCGAAATAGCCTTCGAGCGAGGTGAGAAGCTCCTCGCGCGGCAGGTCCAGAGGCTCCGCCACCCCGGTGAGATCCGCGCGGTAAGGCTCGTAATCCACCCGCAGCCGCCGGAAGCCGAGGCGCAGCGGTAATTCTTCCTCCACCACGAACCGGGTGAGGCCCAGCAGCGAGAGGATGATGCGTCCGTCCTCCGTCTCGGCGAAAGAGGTGATCCGGCCGAGGCAGCCGACGCGAAACAGCGCGGGGCCGGTCTCCTCCTCGGGCCGCATCGCATCCGGTTGGATCATGCCGAACATCCGGCCATGCGCCATGGCCTCTTCGACCATCGCGAGGTAGCGCGGCTCGAAGATGTTGAGCGGCAGGCGGCCGCCCGGCAGCAGCAAGGCACCCGGCAAGGGGAAGACCGGAATCTGCCGCGGCAGCTGGCCCGGCGCTGGATGGAACGGCCTCATCCCGGATGCCATGGCGCTTCAGCTGAACAGCAGGGCGGAGAGGCGGCGGCGGGCGGCGATGGTGACCGGGTCTTCCAGGCCCCAGGCCTCGAAGAATTTAAGCAGCTGCCGCCGCGCCGCATCGTCGTTCCAGCCGCGCTGGCGTTTCATGATATCGAGCAGCGCGGTGGCCGCCTCCTCACGGCGGCCAGTGGCATTGAGGGCGGTCGCCAATTCGTAGCGCGCCTCATGGTCGTCCGGATCGGCGGCGAGCCTTGCTTCCAACTCACGCAGCTGGCCGGAGGCGCGGCGCCCCTCCATCGCGAGCGCAAGCGCGCTGCGGGCGCCGGATACCTCGGCATGTTCCGCGATCTTGGCCGGGACTTGGCCGAGCAGCGTCTCCGCCTCCTCTTCCCGGCCGGCGGCCAGCAAAAGCCGGATGAGCCCACCCCAGGCTTCCGGGCTCTCCGGCTCCTCCTGCATCAGCGCCTGGAACAGTTCGGCAGCGGTTTCGAGATCCCCTTCCTCCTGCGCGGCCCGCGCTGCTTCGAGCAGATCCGTCGCCGGCATCGAGCCGCCCGCCATCTTGAGCAGCGCCTCGACGAAGCGGCGAAGCTCGCTCTCCGGCAGTGCGCCCTGGAACACATCCGCGATCTGCCCCTGCCAGAAGGCGACGACGGTGGGCACGGATTGGAGGGGGATGCCGAGTTGCATGAGCTGGGAGACGAGCGCCCGGTTCTGGTCGATATCGACCTTGACGAGCCGCACCCGGCCCCCGGCGGCGGTAACCACCTTTTCCAGCGCCGGGGTCAGCGTTTTACACGGCCCGCACCAAGTGGCCCAGAAATCGACGATGACCGGAAGGCGGCGCGATGCTTCGATCACCTCTTTCATGAAGGTCGCCTGGGTGGCATCGAGGATGAAGGGCTCCTGAGCGCCTTGCCCGGCGGGTTGGCCGAATGTGAGGTCCATGGCTGATCGTCCGTCTCTATGAGCGTTGCGGCGGATCATAATGCGGTTCGCGGTCATTCCAAAATGGACCAGGGGCCGCTCGGCCCGAAGCCGGCAAGGCGCCGCAGCGGAGCGCCCCGGCGGTTGCTCGCCAGGACGTGCGGGCGAGCTAGGGGGTTACATGCATGGCGGGGCTGCTCTTGCATTTGCCGAGCACCCCGCATAAAACCCGGCTCACGGAGCGCGGGCGTAGCTCAGGGGTAGAGCACAACCTTGCCAAGGTTGGGGTCGAGGGTTCGAATCCCTTCGCCCGCTCCAGATTTCCTTTGTCCAGTCTGGACAGATAGGTAACACCTTGTTCCTAAGAGATGGGTGACAACCTCGTGCCGAACGGGTTGTCGATGGGTTGCA